>JBPCNQ010000020.1:0-6032 GCA_051001095.1 Thermoleophilaceae bacterium | reverse complement strand
TGGTTGCGTGTTCGGCAGGGGAAAGATCGTGGCGTCCGGTGTGGTCGCGTTGGGCGCCGTTCTGTTTGGTGCGGTGCCGGCGCGGGCCGGCACCGCGAGCGTGGTCTCCCTCACCGAGGGCCGCTCCCCTGTCGCGGCCGTGCACTACGACGCCCGGCCCGGCGAGCGCAACGATGTCTCCGCGACGCTGACGGTGCGCGGAGGGGTGGGGGTGGCCACGCTCACCGACCGGGCCGGGGCGACTCCCGGGGCCGGGTGTAGGCGCCTGGGAACCGGCTCCAAGCGTGTGACCTGCCGGTTCGGCAGCTCCGGCGAGGCCGGCAGCTCCGGCGATTCCGTGGCCGCAACCCCCTTCTACTTCAACCTGGGTGACGGCGATGACCGCGCTGTGGTGTCCTCGAGCCCGGGCGACCGCGGCGCGCTCTTCGAAGGCGGCACCGGTAACGACATGCTCACGGGAGCGGGGGGTGCGGATACCTTCTACGAGGGCGGAACGAGCGCCACCGGGTCGGACGCCATCGATGGCCGGGGCGGCACCGACTCGGTCGGCTATGAGGGTCGTCGTGCTGCGGTTCGCGTGACCCTGGGCGGCGGACGCGATGACGGTCAGCGCGGCGAGCGCGATACCGTCACCAACGTGGAGAACGCCCGCGGCGGAGCTCGCGGCGACGCACTCGTGGGCAACGCCAGAGGCAACGTCCTCGAGGGTTTGGGGGGCGCCGACAGGATCTCTGGAGGCGCAGGAAACGACGTACTCGAAGCCACGCAGAACGACGACGAGATCTCGGGCACACGGACCGCCAAGACGGCCGACCGGCTCTCCGGAGGCGCGGGCGACGACCGGCTCATAGGAAGCGCTGGCCCAAATCTCATCGACGGTGGCAGGGGATCTGACAGGGTCGTTGCCCTTGGCGGCAACGACCGGATTGCGGGACGCGATCGCAGCACCGACGACATCGGATGCGGGTCGGGGCGCGACCGCGCGTCGATGGACTCCTTCGACTTCGTCCGCCGCGGCTGCGAGCGCCTCAGCCGCAAGGGGCGGCCCCGGCCCGGGCTGCTGCCGTCCACGGCCTCTTCGCGTGCCTCGGGGTTTCGGCTGTCCATCGGCTGTCCCGCCGACATGGGCCAGACCTGCGCCGTCACCGTGCGCCTGAGCGCGGGCCGCACGCTGCGGGGCAGCGGCCGGGCACGGATCCGGCCCGGGCACGTCGCCAGTGTGACCGTGCGACTGACCGACGCCGGCCGGCGTCGACTTCGCACCTTGGCCGGCAGGGCCCTGACCGCCAGGTTCTCGCTTCGCGCCCGCCTGCACGGCGGGGCCACCCGCTCGGTCAAGGGCCTGTTGAGGCTCCCCCTCGGACCTTCCTGAGCCTGATCGCCCGGGGCTCGGCCCGGCTGCCGGCGGGCGGCGCCTAGAATCGCCCGCCGATGATCGACCGCGAACAGGTCCTCTACGTTGCGCGTCTGGCCCGGCTGCGCCTCTCCGATGGGGAGGTCGAGCGCATGACCGGTGAGCTGTCCTCGATCCTGGAGCACAGCGAGACGATCCCGGCGCTGGACCTGGACGACGTCGCGCCCACCTCCCACGTGGTGGAGCTGGAGAACGTGCTGCGCGCCGACGAGCCGCGGCCCAGCCTCGACCGTGAACGGGCAGTGCAGCAGGCGCCCGACAGCGACGGCACGGGCTTTCGCGTGCCCAGCCCCGGCGCGGGCCAGTGAGCGACGGCACCGAGCTCACCGGCGCCCAGGCCGCGGAGCAGGTCAGGGCCCGCCAGCTCTCCGCCGAGGAGCTGTTCGCCGCCTACCGGCGGCGGGCCGCAGACGACGAGCTCAACGCCTTCCTCTGGGTCGCCGACGAAGCTCCCGCGGTGACCGAAGACGCCCCCCTGGGCGGTGTTCCTCTGGCCGTGAAGGACCTCTTCTGTGCGGAGGGGGTCCCCAGCCAGGCGGGCTCGCGCATCCTCGAGGGCTATCGCCCGCCCTACACCTCCACCGCCGTCGCGAGGCTCACGGCAGCCGGAGCGCCCATGCTGGGCAAGACGAACATGGACGAGTTCGCCATGGGCTCCTCCAACGAGAACTCGGGCTTCGGGCCGGTCCAGAACCCTTGGGATCGAAGCCGGGTCCCGGGCGGGTCCAGCGGGGGCTCGGCTGCCGCGGTGGCGGCCGGCCTGGCCCCCTGGGCCATAGGCACCGACACCGGCGGCTCGGTGCGCCAGCCCGCGTCGCTGTGCGGGGTTGTCGGGCTGCGACCGACCTACGGGGCGATATCACGCTACGGGATGATCGCGTTTGCCTCCTCGCTGGACCAGGCGGGGCCGCTGACCCGCGACGTGACCGACGCTGCGCTGCTGCTCTCATACATGCAAGGCGCCGATCCCTGCGACTCGACCTGCACCGGGCTTCACGACGAGGTGGCCCTACCCAGCGCCGAGCGGCTGGACGGCCTGACCTTCGGCGTGCCGCCGCAGCTCACCGGGGCGGGGATCGAGCCGGGTGTGCGCGAGGTCTTCGATACCAACCTGAAGCGGATCGAGGAACTGGGGGGCTCGCTGGAGGAGATCGAGCTGCCCCACTCAGAACAGGCCATCGCCGCCTACTACGTGATCGCGCCGGCCGAGGCCAGCGCGAACCTGGCCCGCTTCGACGGCGTGCGCTACGGCAGGCGCGCCCCCGAGGTGCGCGACCTCCTGTCGCTGTACGAGCAGACCCGCGAGCAGGGCTTCGGCGACGAGGTCAAGCGCAGGATCATGATCGGCACCTACGCCCTGTCCTCGGGCTACTACGACGCCTACTACGACCGCGCCCAGCGCGTGCGGACCAAGATCGCCGAGGACTTCCGGGCCGCCTACGAGAAGGTCGATTTGATCGTCACGCCCACCTCGCCTACGGTCGCCTTTCCGCTCGGGGAGAAGACCGGCGACCCGCTGGCCATGTACCTGCTCGACTTCTGCACGGTGCCCATGCCGCTGGCCGGGATCCCGGCCATCTCCATCCCCGGCGGCCTGTCCGAGGGCCTGCCCGTCGGGGTCCAGCTGGCCGGCCCCGCCTTCAGCGAGAACAGGATCCTGGAAGCGGCCTACGCACTCGAGCAGGCGATCGGCTTCGACGGGAGCCCCGCCCGTGCCTGAGGCGCCCGCCACCGCGTACGAGCCCGTAATCGGGCTGGAGATCCACGTCCAACTGGCCACCAAGACCAAGATGTTCTGCTCCTGCGCGCTGTCCTTCGGCGAGGAGCCCAACACCCGCACGTGCCCGGTGTGCCTGGGCCTGCCCGGCACGCTGCCGGTCGTCAACGCCGAAGCCGTGCACTACGCGCTGATGGTGGGGATGGCCCTGGGCTGCGAGATCGCTCCGCGATCGATCTTTCACCGCAAGAACTACTTCTATCCCGACCTGCCCAAGGGCTACCAGGTCTCCCAGTACGACATTCCTATCTGCGGGCCGGGCAGGTTGGCCGACATCCGGATCCACCGCGCCCACCTGGAGGAGGACGCGGCCAAGCTGGTGCACGCCGGCGAGTCGGGGCGCATCCACTCCGCCGACTCCAGCGTGGTCGACTTCAACCGCGGCGGCACGCCCCTGGTGGAGATCGTGACCGAGCCCGACGTGCGCTCGGCCGCCCAGGCCTCGGAGTGGCTGCGCCTGCTGCGGGTGACCCTGCGCCAGCTCGGCGTCTCGGACGTGAACATGGAGGAGGGCTCGTTGCGCTGTGACGCCAACGTGTCGATCCGCCCCGAGGGCGCCACCGAGCTAGGAGTGAAGACCGAGCTCAAGAACATGAACTCGTTCCGCTTCCTCGAGCGCGGCGTCGACGCCGAGATCGCCCGTCAGGAAGCCATCCTCGGCGCGGGCGGCCAGGTGACCCAGGAGACGCTGCACTTCGATCCGCGGACGGGGGCGATCAGCTCGCTGCGCTCCAAGGAGGAGGCACACGACTACCGCTACTTCCCCGAGCCCGACCTGGTGGCCATCGCTCCCACACAGGAGATGCTCGACCGCGCCCGCGCCGCTCTGCCCGAGCTGCCCGCCGAACGCGCCGCCCGTCTGGAGGGCGACCTTGGCCTGCACCCCGACGCCGCCCGCCTGCTGGCCTTCCGCACCGAGCTCGGCGACTTCTTCGAGGCCACGCTCGCCGCGGACGGCTCCCACCCCCGCGGCGTGGCCAACTGGGTGACCGGCGAGGTGCTCTCGCGCCTGGGCGACCGCGATCCCGCCGAGAGCCCGCTCCGGCCGGGCGCCCTCGCGCGACTCGTGGCCATGGTCGAGGGGGGAGAGGTCGCGGGCTCGGCGGCCAAGGAGGTGCTGGGCGTGCTGGTCGAGGAGGGGGGCGACCCCGCGGCGATGGTGGCGGAGCGCGGCCTGGCCAAGGCGGGCGGCGACGAGCTGGGGACGATCGTCGACCAGGCGATGGCCGAGAACGCGGACGCGGTGGAGAAGATCCGGCGCGGGAACCCAAAGGCGATCGGCGCGATCGTCGGGGCGGTGATGAAGGCCACCAAGGGCACCGCGGACGGGCGGGAGGTGCAGCGTCTCCTGCGCGCGCGAATCGACTCCTGAGGGCGGGGTCCTTCACCGGCTGAGAAGGCCGATCGTGCAGGCGCCGCTGGCCGGCGGCGCCTCCACAGTCGCCCTGGCGGCTGCCGTGTGCGATGCCGGAGGGCTCGGCTTCCTGGCCGCAGGGATGAAGACGCCCGACAAGTTGTTACAGCAGGTCCGCGACCTGCGGGGCGCCACCACGGCGAGCTTCGGCGTGAACGTGTTCGTCCCCGCCCGGGCGCCCGGCGACCCGGGCCAGGTCCAGCGCTACGTCGACCAGCTGCGGGCGGCGGGCGCCGAGCCCGGCGAGCCCCGTTTCGAGGACGACGGGTGGGAAGCCAAGCTGGCGCTGCTGGAGGAACAGCACCCGGCGGTCGTCTCGTTCACCTTCGGTTGCCCGCCGGCCGGGGTCGTGACCGCGCTCCAGGGCGCGGGCAGCGAAGTGTGGGTCACGGTGACCAGCCCCGCAGAGGCCTGCGAGGCCGGCGCCACGGGCGCCGACGCCCTCATCGCCCAGGGCGTCGAGGCCGGAGGCCACCGGGGCGGGTTTGACGATCAGAGTGGGGGCGAGCTGGGCCTGCTGGCCCTGCTGGCTCTCCTCGGCGGCCCCGAGAGCGGGCTCCCGCTGGTGGCGAGCGGCGGGATCGCCACCGCGCCGACGGTGGCCGCTGTGCTCGCCGCCGGGGCCCGAGCCGCGCAGGTGGGCACCGCGTTCATGCGATGCCCGGAAGCCGGCACCCACCCCATGCATCGGGAGGCTCTGGCAAAGCCGGCACCCACGGCGCTCACCCGGGCCTTCACCGGGCGCAGGGCTCGCGGCATCGCCAACCGCTTCATGGCCGAGCACGAGGACGCGCCTGCGGCCTACCCCGAGCTGCTCCACGTGATGGGCCCGCTGCGCGCCGCCGCGGCCCGGTCCGGGGACCGCGAGGGCCTGAACCTGTGGGCGGGCCAGGCCCACGAGCTCGCCCGCGCGGCTCCCGCCGCCGAGGTCGTCGCCATGCTGGCCGAGCGCGGCGCCTACTGATCTGAGGGCTTCCCCAGGGGCGTAGCATCGGTCGGGCACCCCCGATCGCAAAGGATCTCCATGTCGCGACTGATCAAGATGGACGCCAGCGGGCACTCCACGCTGGCGGAGTGGAGCGCAGCCGATGAAGCGGCCTTCGACACCGCGGTCCGTGAGTTTTGCGAGCAGCTCGATGAGGGCTACATCGGGGTACTGGACCAGGGGGACGGCCAGGCCGCCCAGATCCGCGAGCTGCCCCGTGACGCGGATCTGGTGATCATGCGCCGCCCGATCGCCGGCGGCTAGCACGCCCGCGCCCATGGCGGCTCCGGCGGGGTCTGCCCCCGCCCTGCCCGAGGTCGCGCAGGTTTCCTGGCGGCCGGCCACCGACCGGCGCTACCTGGAGCGAAACGCGCGGCTGTGGCGAATCTGGACGGTCGCCTACTCGGCCCCGTTTGTCCTTGTTGGGATCGGCCTGCTGGTC
>JBPCNQ010000019.1:0-2956 GCA_051001095.1 Thermoleophilaceae bacterium | reverse complement strand
CAGGCCGCCGCCTACAATCGCCCCTGCCCCGGAGAGGTGGCCGAGTGGCTGAAGGCGCTCCCCTGCTAAGGGAGTATGCGGCTTAGAACCGTATCGAGGGTTCGAATCCCTCCCTCTCCGTCTCGCTGGTCATGCTGCGACTCGTGCGCAAGGTGCTTCTCGGCGTCATCGCAACCCTCCTCGTCCTAGTCATCGCCCTCCAGCGGATCGTGCCCTCGGTGATCGAGGGCCAGGTGGAGAAGCGCCTGGAGCAGGGCGGTGGCGACGCGAAGGTCTCGATCTCCGCCGTGCCCGCCGTCACGCTCTTGCGCGGAGTCGGCCGCTCGATCGACATCACCGGTTCCGGTCTGACCTACGACCTGGGCCAGCGCGACGAGAAGCCGTTCGAGCGCCTGGACGGGTTCGGCCGCGTCAAGGTCGACCTGCGCGACCTCGACGCCGGGCCGGTCAGGCTGGACAGCTTCGTCCTGACCCGGGCCGACAAGGACGAGCCCTACACACTGTCCATGCGCGGCACCAGCACCCCGGGCGAGTTGGCCGGGGAGCTCGGGACGGCCACCGGAGGCTCGCTCGGCGGGCTGATCGGCGGCCTTGCCTCGGGGATCCTCGGCGGCTCCGGGACCTCCGTGCCGCTGCGCCTGGAGGCGACGGTGGCCAGCCGTGACGGACGGCCCGAGGTCGGTGCCGCGAACGCGACCGTGGCCGGCCTGCCCGCGGGGCCACTCACCGAGATCGTCCTGCGCTCCGTGCTCGATCGTCTCTGATCAGCCCCACGGAGAGGCCGCCTCAGCGCCGGAGGCCCGCCTCAGCGCTCCAGCTCCAGCAGGAACCGCTTGCGCTCCAGGCCTCCGGTATAGCCGCCGAGCGCGCCGTCCGTGCGCAGCACCCGGTGGCAGGGGACCACCACGGGAATCGGGTTGGAGCCCAGGCCGCTGCCGGCCGCGCGTACCGCCTTGGCGTTGCCGGCGGCGGCGGCCACCGTCGTGTAGGTGCCCACCTCGCCGAAGCCGATCCTCGCCGTGGCCTGCAGCACCTGGCGGTAGAAGCCGCGCGTGAGCGACCAGTCGATCGGGGTCTCGAAGCGCTGAAGCTCCCCGACGAAGTAGGCACCAAGCTCCCGGCGGATGCCGTCCAGTCGAGCCGGGGCCTCGAGCACTCGCGGCGACACCTCCTGCGAGAGACGCTCGAGCACGCCGTCCACGGAGTGCTCGGGATAGGCCAGGTGGACCAGGCCGCGCTCGGTGGCAGCCACGGTGAGCGGCCCCAGCGGCGAGTCCACCTGCGCGTAGGCCACGTCCAGAAGGCCTTCGCGGGCTGCGCGCTGCGCCACCCGGTCGAGCAGTGCGGCGGGGGGTCCGGCGGTCAGGTCGTTCATCGCGTTACGTCCTCTCGTAGTCTCTTCAATCCCTCGTGCACGCTGCGCCGGGCGGCGTCCTGCGAGCACTCCATGGCCGTGGCCACATCCGCGTAGGAGAGGTCGGCCACGCTGCGCAGGAACACCGCCATGCGCTGCTTCTCCGGAAGCTCGCGCACGCGCGCCCACACCGGCTGGCCTTCCAGCCCCGGCAGCGTGCCGTCCGCGTCCGCCCGTTCGGGAACGTGCTCCACCGGCACGGGGCGACGGGCGGCGGCGCGATAGGAGTCGAGCGCCTTGCGGTGGGCGATGGTGAGCAGCCAGCCCTTCAGGTTGTCGGCGTGGCGGAGGTCGGGATAGGCGCGCAGCGCCGCCATACAGGCCTCCTGGAAGCAGTCGTCGGTCTCCTGGGGGCCGACGGAGGCCACCAGGAACCTGTACACGGCACCCCCGTGACGGTCGAGCACGAGCTGGAAGGGCGGGAGCGTCGTCATCTTCCGTGCAACGCTCGGACGGGGCGGGTTGTGAGGTTCCCGCGAGGTGGGCGACCGTCAGCTCCGGACGAAGACCGGTGTCCCCAGCGGGATGCGGTTGAGCATCCACTTCGTGTCCCTGGGATCGGTGCGCATGCAGCCCAGGCTCACCTGCTTGCCGAGCCCGCTGAGGTCGCGCGTGGCGTGCACGGCCAGCCTGTCGCCGCCGGGCCAGCCGGCGGGGAGCCGGGTCTGGTGGCCGCTGAGGGCGAGCACGCAGCAGCCGTAGGGAGAGCTGGGATCGCTCACCCGCAGCTTGTCGGTGACCGCGTAGCGCCCGACCGGGGTGGAGTGGTCGCGCCGGCCGACCCCGATCCTCATGGTGCGGACCGTCTTGCCGTTGTGCTCCACGGTCATGCGCCGCTTGGACAGATCGGCGTTCAGCGACCAGTTGACGGCGCTCACCTTCGCCACCTTGTCCTCACGCACCCATGCCTTCTGCCCGTTCCTGAGCTCGGGCACGAGCACGCCGAGCCACTTTCCGCGGCGCTCCACCACGCCGAGCACCCGGGGTGTGTCCCACTCGGTCTTGGGCGAGATCTTCAGGCGGACCTTGCCACCCGGCTTCTTGTACAGCTTGGTGCGGTGCGCCACGCGGGCCGTGGGGTACTGATAGGCGCTCTGGGGATCGGACGGAAAGGGCTCTGCTGCACCCCCCTGCTGGGGGGCGAAGACGCGGGTGCCCGAGGCCGAGGAGCCGTTGGTCGCCGAGCTTTCGCGGTCTCCGGCGGTGAGCGCATAGACCACGCCGGCCAGGGCGAGCACGGCGATGGCCCCGACGATGCCGACCGCCACCGGCGGCCGCCCGCGTCCACCATCCGGGGCCGGGTCGTCGGAGGCAGGTTCACTCAACACCCCCTGGACGGGCTCACGGTCCTCCTCGGCGGCCGGTTCGGCCGAAGGGGCCGAGACAGAGGCAGGCTCGGGCTCCCCGCCCACCTCCTCCCACGTCGCCTCTTCCAGCAGCTCCTTGAGGATGTGCCCGAGATCGGCCCCGCCCTGGGCACCCAGGTCGCGGGACAGCTTGTCGATGGCGGCGGTGCGCTGCCGCGCGACCTCGGAGGCATCG
>JBPCNQ010000018.1:0-7697 GCA_051001095.1 Thermoleophilaceae bacterium | reverse complement strand
GTGGCTTCGGACACGCAGCACATGACGTCGAGCGGATCGCCGTCCCGGCTCAGGGTGTCGGGGATGAAGCCGTAGTCGGTGGGATAGACCACCGAGGAGAAGAGGAAGCGGTCGAGCACCAGGCGCTGGCGCTCGGGGTCCCACTCGTACTTGTTGCGACTGCCCTTGGGGATCTCGATGATGCAGCTGAAGGCGGAATCGCTCACGATGCGGCCACCCTACCCGGTAAGATGCACCCCGATGAAGGTCCGGCTCGTTGCCCTCCTCACCGTCCTGTTCACCCTGGCGCTGGCCGTTCCGGCGATCGCCCACGACAACGGCGAGGGGCTCGTCGGAGCGACCGACGACCGCATCATCGCCTTCTCCGCGTTCGGCGTGATGATCTTCTTCATCGCGGTCGTGGCCCTCGGCTCGTTCACGCAGACCCGGCTCGAGAAGCGAAAGAACGCCCGCAAGGCCGCTGAGCTGCGGTCCCGCACCGGCTGGTAGTCCCGGGGTCGGATTAGGGGTTTCGGGGCGCTTCCCAGAACATTCACACCGCGCCCATGTCCTCCAGGCAGCATGGTCAGTGCCAGATCCCTCCTGGTGATGCGGCCCCGGTGCCTTGAGCCCGGGGCCGCTCGCTTTTCTGGAACGATCGCGTGATGGGCGCGGCCCGCTTCGCCGCGGGCGAGGCCCGCCGCGCCGGCGCCCGAGCCCGGATCCACCGGGACCGGGCTGAGTTGGCATAGTCATTTCCGTGAGCGAGGCGGCGATCGAGGTCTCAGACCTGCACAAGAGCTACGGTCCGGTCGAGGCCGTCAGGGGCGTCTCGTTCTCCGTCGACCGGGGCGAGGTCTTCGGCCTGCTGGGTCCCAACGGGGCGGGCAAGACGACCACCGTGGAGATCCTCGAGGGCTACCGCCGGCGCACGGCGGGCGAGGTGAACGTGCTCGGCCACGACCCCCAGCGCCGGGACCGGGGGCTGCAGGAGAAGGTCGGAGTGGTCCTGCAGAGCGGCGGCTTCCATCCCCAGCTGACCACGCGCGAGGCCGTCGACCATGCCGCACGCGCCTACCCCCACCCCCGGGACGTGGCCGAGACGATCTCGCTCGTCGGCCTCGAAGACAGCTCGGACGTGCGCATCAAGCGGCTCTCGGGCGGCCAGCAGCGGCGGTTGGACCTGGCCATGGCCCTGGTGGGCGATCCCGAGGTCGTGTTCCTGGACGAGCCCACCACCGGCTTCGACCCCGCGGCTCGACGCACCGCGTGGGCGGCCGTCCGGGCGCTCAAGGACCTGGGCAAGACCGTGCTCCTCACCACCCACTACCTGGACGAGGCGCAGTCGCTGGCCGATCGGGTGGCGATCATCAAGGACGGGCGGATCGTGGCCGAGGGGCCCCCCTCGGACCTCGGCCCCGGATCGGCGGGCTACCGGGTCTCCTACCTGGCCGCGGGAGCGCGCGTGGAGCACCAGAGCGACGACCCCACCGACCTGCTGCATCGCCTCACCGGGGAGGCCCTGGCCCGAGGCGAGCGTCTGGAGGGGCTGGAGGTGGGGCGCCCCTCGCTCGAGCAGGTCTACCTGGAGCTGACGGCGGAGAATGGGCTCGCGGAGGACGACCTCGATGCCCAGACCGCGGGCGGCGTGCCGCGCGGAGGTAGTCCCTCTTGAGCACGGCCAACCTGGCCTGGGTCCAGTTCCGCCTGGAGCGAAAGCTGTTCTGGCGCAACCCCAGCGCAGCCTTCTTCTCCTTCGGGCTGCCGCTGCTGATCCTCCTGCTCACCGCGTCGGTGTTCGCCGGCGCCTCCGACGAGCTGAACGTGCTGATCCCCGGCGTGGCGGGCATGAGCGTGATGGCCACCACCTTCAACGCGATGGCGTTCAACGTGACCTTCCGTCGCGAGCAGGGCCTGCTCAAGCGAGCCCTGGCCACCCCCATGCCGCTCTCCTCCTACTTCGCGGGCTTCTTGGGCAACGCGGTGGTCAACGCCTTCGTCCAGGTGGGGATCGTCGTGGTGCTGGGCCACCTGCTCTACGGGGTCGACTGGCCACGCGACTGGCTCGAGCTGGTGGTGTTCACGGCGGTCGGCGTGTTCTCGTTCGGGGCCCTGGGAGTCGCGCTGTCCCAGGCCATCCCCAACTTCGACGCCGCCGCGGCCTACGTGAACATCGTCTTCCTCCCCGCCATCTTCATCTCCGGAGTCTTCTACTCCACCGACGCACTGCCCAAGGCGCTGGACACGATCGCCCAGATCCTGCCGCTCAAGCACGTGATCGACGGATTCGGCGGGGCGATCGTGACCGGCCAGGGGCTGGTCGACAACGCCGGCTCGCTGCTGGTGGTGGCGCTGTGGGGCGGAGCGGGGATCTTCTTCTCGGTTCGCAGCTTCCGCTGGGAGTAGGAGGCCGCGTCCACGGTGCCGTGATGGCGCCACGGTCCGACAGGTTGCCCGCAAGAGCTACCGGCTACAGCCGCAGCGACGGTCCGTGGCGCTTGAGCCAGCGCTCGTGCTCCCGGTAGTCGGGCATCCTGCTTTCCAGCAGAGACCAGAAGCGGTTCGAGTGGTCGTGCACGCTCAGGTGGGCCACCTCGTGCTCGACCACGTAGTCCAGGATCTCGGGCGGAGCGAGCAGCAGGCGCCAGTTGAAGCTCATCGCTCCCGAGGACGAGCAGCTGGCCCAGCGGGTGCGCTGGCCGCGGATCTGCAGGCCGGCGTAGGGAGCCCCGGCACGTACGGTGGCGGCGTCCAGCCGCGGCTCGACCTCCTCGCGGGCGCGGCGGCGGTACCAGCCCTCCAGGGCGCTGCGGACGGTCTCGCGCGACGCGTCGGGCACCTTCACGGTCAGCCGATCCCCCCGCTTCGCGACGTGAGCGCGCACGCGCCGCGGCTCGACCACCACCCGCAGCCCGAGCGAGCGCTCCATGAAGGGCACCTCGCCGCCGTCCTCCAGTCGCGTGGGCGTCCGCTGCGCCTGGGCCTCCTGCAGGCGGCGCAGGGTGCGTTTGACCCACGGCCGCTTCTCGGCCACGAAGGGCTCCACCTCGCGCAGGGGCATCCGTCTGGGCACCACCACTTCGACGCCGTCGGGCGAGACCTGGATGCGCACCCGGCGGGCGCGATCGGAGCGGCGGATCTCGTAGGGGATGGCGACCACCGCACCCGAGAGTAGGCAGGCGTCCGGCCGAAACGCCGTCCTGGACGCCGAGGACATCAGATGATCAGGGAAACGCTGCCGCCGTCGACCGACCACGCCGCCCCGGCCACGTTGGAGGCCAGGGCCGAGCACAGCACCACGACGATCGCCGCCACCTCCTCGTCGGTGCCGAGGCGACCGATGGGGATCTTGGCCGCCTGGGCCTCGATCACCTCCTCGCGCGACTGGCCACGCGCCTGGGCCACCTGGTCGGCCATGCCCCCCTCGTCCATCCATAGACCGGTGCCCACCACACCGGGGGCGACCGCGTTGACCAGCACGCCCTTCCCCGCCCAGGCGTCGGCGAAGGCCCGGGACAGCGACAGCTGCGCGGCCTTGGCCACCGAGTAGGCGGCGTTGGTGGCCGACGGGCGCTTGCCCGAGGACGAGCTCACGTTCACGATCCGGCCCGCGCCCCGCTCGGCCATGCGCGGTGCCGCGGCGCGCATGAGGCGCATGGAGGCCATCACGTTGAGGTCCCATTGGGCCTGCCAGTCGGCGTCTCGAAGCTCCTCCAGCGGCTTGATCTCCGAGGTGCCGGCATTGTTGACCAGCACGTCGATGGCGCCGAACCGATCGACGCACTCGGCCACGATCCGCTCCGCGGCGGCCGGGTCGGTCACGTCGGCCTCAAAGGCGCTGCTGCGCGACACGCCCAGCACCTTGGCCCCCTCGGCCTCGAGCAGGCGCTGGGTGGCCGCGCCGATCCCCCGGCTGGCTCCCGTGACCACGCACGCCTTGTCCTGCAATCCCATGTCCATGGGTGCATCATGCCCGGGCATGAGATCCCACACCGTCTACCGCACCTTCAACACCGACCAGCGCCGGGAGTTCGTGCGCATCACCGACGACGTGCAGCGAGCGGTGGACGAGGCCGGGGTGACCGAGGGGCTTGCGCTGGTGTCGGCCATGCACATCACGGCCGGGGTGTGGATCAACGACGATGAGCCCGGTCTGCAGGAGGACACCCTGGAGTGGCTGGACAAGCTGGCGCCGCCGTCGTGGAAGGACCCGGCCAACGACGTGGCCGAGAAGCTCTCGCCCGATCCGGGCGACTACCGCCACCACCGCGGCGGCGAGGACAACGGCGACGCCCACCTAAAGAACCTGCTGGTGCACCACCAGGCGATCGTGCCGGTCACCGAGGGCCGGCTGGACCTGGGCCCGTGGCAGGCGATCTTCTACGCCGAGTTCGACGGCGGGCGCGACAAGCGGATGGTCATCAAGGTCCTGGGGGACTAGTCGCGCGTCCACGATTCAAGGAAGACTGCACGGAATGGTGAAGCCTCCCCAGGAAGGTTGGTCTCGATGTCCCGTCCCGCTGCCGCATCCATAGCGAAGGCCGCTCTCGCCCTGATGGGGTGCCTGGTCGTGCTCGGATGGTTCGCGCACCTCATCACCGGCTCCGCCAGCCCTCCCGGCGGCCTGGCGGTCAGCTTCTCGGGGGGCGCGTTCGAACGGGCCGCCGATCATGACGGCCCGCCGGCCATGACCATCCGGGGTCTGAAGGCGGGCGACGCCACGTCGGGCACCGTCACCGTCCGCAACCGGGGCCCCGGATCACGGTGGTTCTGGCTCTCGCAGGCGGGGCTGTCCGAGCGGCTCGGCGACGCCGGCGGGCGGCTCTCGGAATCCCTCCAGCTCACGGTCCTCGACGTGAGTGACGTCGGCTCACCCGCGTCCGTCTACCGCGGGCCCGCGACCAGCCTGGGAGCACGGCCGCTCGGGTTCCTGGCCCCGGGCGCCAGCCGTACCTACTCCTTCACCGCCGACCTTCCCGTGACCAGGCCCCCCGGGGCCGCGGGTGCGACCGACCCCTACCGAGGCGCGAAGGCCGACATCGACTACGCCTGGCGCACGATCGCCGGCGCCCCCGCCTCTGCACCCAGCCGCCCGGGTGCGCGCGGGGCCACCAAGCCGAGGCGGGGTCAGCCGGCGGCCGGCGTGCCCGCCCCCAGGCACAGGGATACCTCCGCCCCCCGGGTGCGATTCTCGGCTCCCCCGCGCCAGCAGGTGCTCGGGTCGGCGACGCTCGCCGTGAGGGTGCGTTGCAACGAGGCCTGCCGCATCGGGGCCAGCGCGCTCGTGACGGGTCCGGACGAGCGCTGGACGGCGACCGTGACCACAAGCCAAGGAATGAAGCGCTCACGGACCCTGCAGGTCCACCTGGGCCCCAAGGCCCTGGCCACAGTCCGCCGGGCGCTGTTCTCCGGCCGGGTCGCCAGGATCCGCGTGGCGGTGCGCACCCGCGACCGGACCGGAAACCGTGGCGCCGGGCGCTACACGATGCGGCTCTTGCCCCGTCCCAGGTGAGCCAGGGGACCGCCGGTGGCGCGGCCGGGCCGTCGCACTGATCAAGATCCCTGCGCCGATCCGCCGATCATCAGCGCGGGCCAGGTCGGCCGCCGCGGTCAGGCCGTTGTGGCCGGCGCCGTCCTACCTCGTGGAGCTCGCTCATTCGCGGACCCGTAACGGGTCGCTAGCCTGTCGAAGTCATGTCCTCGCAGGCGCGCACCGAGCGCGGGGGCGCGAACCGCCCGGACCTCCGCACGCTGGTCATCGCCAGCGTGGCCTCAGCGGTGGCGGCGATCGTGGTCTCCCGCATATGGGCCTCCGGAACGCCGATCGCGGCGGCGGCCACCCCTGTGCTGGTCACGTTGCTCAGGGAGGTGCTCGACCGGCCCACCAGCAGGATCGCCGAGCGCTTCACGGCCGACACGCGGGCCGTGCCCGACACCGAGGTGCGCGAGCCGGTTGCCGCCCGGGCCAGGCGCGAGCCCGGCGCGCGGCAGGCCGACCCCTCCCGCCGCATGCCGCTACCGCCCGAGCCCCACGGAACCGAGCGCCCGCCGGGGAGCGAGCGTCCGACCACTCCCGACGCGGAGGGCACTGGAGACATCCGTGTCTATCGGCAGCAGCCCTCCGGCCGGGTGACCGGCAAGATCAATCCCAAGGTCGCGCTGATCACCGGCCTGCTGGCCTTCGTGATCGCCGGCTTGTTGATCACCGGGGGCCAGGTTCTGGCGGGCCACCCGTTCGGCTCCGAGGGCAACGGCGCGATCATCCTCGGCCAGCACAAGACGAAGGACAAGCCTGGCTCCACCAAGGACGAGCAGCAGCAGACGACGCCGGACCAGCGGCAGCAGCAGACGACCCCCAAGGACCAGCAGCAGAAGACCACGCCGCAGGACCAGCAGCAGACCACCACCCCGGACGAGAAGCGGCCCCCGGCTCAGACCACGCCCGGGTCCTCGCCGCGCAACGAGACGCCGCCCACGCCCGCGCCACCGTCGGCGTCCCCCTAGTCCTCCTCGTCAACCGGCTCGTCGGAGTCCTCGTCCTCGTCGCTCGACTCGCCGTCCTTCTCGGCGCCGTCGTCCTGGTCCTCGTCGCTCGACTCGCCGTCCTTCTCGGCCCCGTCGTCCTCGTCGCTCGACTCGCCGGAGTCGTCGTCCTCGTCGCTGGAGTCGTCGGTCGCCATCGGATCGGGCACCGCGCCCGGCACCGAGGGATCGCCCTTCTTGGCCTCCCAATCCGATCGCGTCTCCTCGATGCGGTCGGACACCTTCTCCCCCGACTGCTCCAGATCGGCGACTTGGCGATCGAGTTGCGGATCGCCCGTGGAGTCCGAGCCCTGCGGGTCGTCGCCTTCCTGATCTTCGGTCATGCAAGGGAGCCTACCCGCCCCCTGAGCCCGCGCGTCAGCCGCCGGCGGCCTCGGCGCGGCGCAGCCCGGTGAGCGCCCACACCGAGAAGAGCAGCACCAGCCCCAGGCCGGTGCCGTAGGCCAGCAGCGCGTCGACCGGCGATCCGGAGATGAAGTCGCGGCCCGCCTCCACGATCGCGGTGATCGGGTTCACGCCCGCGACGGCCTTGACCCACCCGTGTAGGAGCTCGATCGGCACGTAGACCGGCGCCAGGAACAGGATCAGGAACACCGGCGTCTGCATCAGAGGACCGGCCTGGAGGGTGCGAAACCGCAGCGCGATGCCCGCGGCCCACAGGACGGCGGCCAGGCTCATGATGGCCGCCAACAGGTACAGCCCCGCGAGGTCCGCGGCGTCCCCGCCCACCTGCATGCCCACGGCCAGCGCGATCGCCGTGAGCAGCACCCACACGAACATCGCCCGGCCCACTGCCGCCAGGGCGTAGCCCGCCACGATCGCCGAGCGCCTGGGGGCCGCCAGCATCAGCCGGCGGCCGAAGCCCGACTCGAAGTCGCGGGCGATGCCAAAGCCTGTGAACACGCCGCCGAAGGCCGAAGACTGCAGCAGCACGAACACGAACTGGAAGGCCGTGTAGCCGTCGGGAAAGTCGAAGCCGGGGGCGTGGCCGATGTTGGACAGGCCGCCCGCGAAGGCGGTGAAGAAGAACAACGGGAACAGCAGCGAGGGAATCACCAACGCCGGGTTGTAGAAGAAGTTGTGCAGGCTGCGCCACGCGACCGCCAGCGCCACGGAGCGGCTCCTCATGTGCGCCCCATCCTGGTCCTCAGGGAGGTGACGGCCAGCGTCATGAA
>JBPCNQ010000017.1:0-3221 GCA_051001095.1 Thermoleophilaceae bacterium | reverse complement strand
CTCGAGGAGCTCCAGCAGCTCGCGCTTCTCCTTGGCCTTGAAGCCGGAGGTGTGACCGACGACGCGCAGCTCGCCGTCGTCGCCGTAGAGGCCCAGGATCAGCGAGCCGACGGTGTTCTCCTCCTTGCCCATCCTGAAGGCGACCACCACGACGTCGGCGGTCCGGAGGCGCTTGACCTTGACCATGCCTTTGCGCTGGCCAGGCAGGTAGTGGGCGAAGCCCTGCTTGGCCACAACGCCCTCGGATGAGCCGGTCAGCCACTGCCCGGCGTCGTCGCTGTCCGGCACGCTCGGCGACACCTCCACCGATCCCAGCGACAACTGACCCAGCCGCCCGCGGCGCTCGTCGTAGGGGAGCTCAAGCAGGGTCTCGTCGGCCAGGGCCAGCAGGTCGAAGGCCACGTAACGGGCCGGGGTCTCCGCGGCCAGCCGCTCCACGCGCGACTTGGCCGGATGGATCCGCTGGGAGAGCAGGTCGAATTCCTGGACGCCGTCGACCTCGATCACCATCTCGCCGTCGAGCACCAGGCGGTCCTCGGGCAGCGACCGGATCTGCTCCACCACCTCGGGGAAGTAGCGGTTCATCGGCTTGCCCCCGCGGCTCTGCAGGTGCACCTCGTCGCCGTCCTTGAAGACGATCGTGCGGAAGCCGTCCCACTTGGGCTCGTAGCGCCAGCCCTCGCCCTCCGGCAGCTCCCGGGCCGCCTTCGCCAGCTGCGGCTTGATCGGCGGTGCGAGCGGAAGGGCCATCGGACCGGCGATCCTAGAGGCGCCGAGGGCCCCACCGTGGCGCCCCCGTTTACCGAACCGGCGAGGACGCGGTTCGGTCTATGGTGTCGATCATGAGCACCGATCACGCAACCGTCGCCGAGGAGGAGTACCTCCAGGTCATCTTCTGGCTCCAGGAGGCCGGTCTGCCCATGACGGGCGCCAACGTGGCGCGCGCCATGCAGGTGTCGGCTCCCACGGTGCACGAGATGATCGGCCGGCTGGAGTCAGACGGCTACGTGGCCCGGGCCTCGGACAAGTCGCTCTCCTTCACGGGGAACGGCCGCGACCACGCCGAGGGCATCGTTCGTCGCCACCGCCTGATCGAGCGCTTCCTGACCGATGTCTTTGACATCCCCTGGGATCAGGTGCACGAGGAGGCCGAGCGCCTGGAGCACTGGATGTCGCCGGTGGTGGAGGAGCGGATGCTCAAGGCGATCGGCGAGTCGACGACCTGCCCCCATGGCCACCCGATCTTCACCCGCCAGCGTGAGCAGGGCGTGCCCCTGGCCGACGTGGAGCTGGGCGCGAAGGTGAGGATCCTGCGCTTCGAGAACGAGGCCGAAGACCTTCTGCACTACCTCATGGACTCCGGGCTGACTCCGGGGCTGGAGGGCGAGCTGGCCGAGAGCGACGACGAACGCGTGACGATCCGGGTCGACGGCAGCCGCCACACCGTCACCCGCAGCGTGGCCGAGACGATCTCGGTGATCGCCGACCCATCACCGCCCAAGCGCACGGTGCTTCCCGAGCACCTGGTCCTCGCCAAGGAGCACTGGGGGCGCTAGGCGGGAGGAGCGCAGCCCCTCGCGGCTCAGGATCGGGCGCTGGCGACCTCGCCGTAGGCAGAAGCAAGCCGCGAGACCGCCTCGTCGATCTGATCCGCGGGCACGCCCGAGTAGGCGATCCGCAACGCGTTCTCTCCGCCCTCGAGCAGGAATTCCGTGCCCTTGACGAAGGCCAGGCCCTTTGTCCGAGCAGACTCCTCCATGGTCGCGACGTCGGTGCCCTCGGGCAGCTCGATCCACAGGAAGTAGCCCCCCTGGGGCACCACGAAGCGGGCTTCGGGAAGCTCGCGCTCCAGCGCGGCGCACAGCACGTCGCGGCGCTCGCGCAAGGCGTTCTTGACCGTTTCGATGGAGCGCTCGATGGCGCCCGACGTGCAGAGCTCGGCCACGATCGACTGGGCCACCATGTTCGGCGAGATGTAGGTGCCGGTGGCCAGCTTGCGGATCTCTGCGATCAGCTTCGCCGGACCCGCCAGATAGCCGACACGGATGCCGGGGCAGACCGTCTTGGAGAACGATGAGGCGTAGACAACGTGCTCGGAGCGGTCCAGGGAGAGCATGGTGGGCACCGGCTCGCCGCCGAAGCGCAGCTCGACGTAGGGGTCGTCCTCGAAGAGCACGAAGTCGTACTGCTCGGCCAGCGCCACCAGCCGCTCGCGCTTCTCGCCCGAGAGCGTGCAGCCGGCCGGGTTGTGGAAGTTGGGGATGATGTGGGCGAGCGTGGGCTGCGCGCCGCCGGCCAGGGCGCTTTCGAGCGCGTCGACGTCGATGCCGTCGTCCTCCAGCGGAATGGCCAGCAGCTCGGCCCCCAGGCCGCGCAGCGAGAGCAGCGTGCGGTCATAGGAGGGCGCCTCGACCACCACCACGTCGCCGGGCGCCACCAGCGTCTGGAACAGGAAGGCGTCGGCCTGCATGGAGCCGTTGGTGGCGATCACCTGCTCGGGGGCGACGTCCTGGCGCTGCGCGATCCAGTCGACCAGCGGCTTGTAGCCGGCCGACGTGCCGTAGGAGAAGGCCCCGGCCGGGTCCTTGGTGAAGGCGGCGTCGGCGGCGGCGCGAAGGTCGTCGACGGCGACGATGTCGAGTGACGGGGCTCCGCGAGCGAGGGAGATGCTGTCCGGTGGGGTCACGAGCTGACCATACCGCGGGCGATGGGCACGCTCAGACCGCCCTGGCGAAGACCAGGATGTTGTCGCGATATCCGCTGTATAGCGGTCGGCGAGTGGGCCGGAAGGTGAAGGGCACCATCGACCTGCAGTTCTCGACCTGCAGCGGGAAGACTGACTTCAGCGCCAAGCGCGTCGGCGCGTAGGAAGCGGCCCCTGAAGTCCCTTCGGGGTACCACTCGGGGCACTCACGCCAGCGCCGGCGCGGGGAGCGGCTCGGGAGCAGCTTCACGCCCGCGGGGTGCGGAACGGCCTAGCCCGGCCCGCGAGGACCCGCCCCGCCGTCGATGATCTCCATCGCGATGTCGGCCACCGCGGTAGGCGTGCGCCCGACCCTGACGCCCCTGGCCTCCAGCGCGTCGGCCTTGGCCGCGGCGGTGCCCGCCGAGCCCGAGACGATGGCGCCGGCGTGGCCCATCGTCCTGCCGGGGGGCGCGGTGAAGCCGGCGATGTAGGCCACCACCGGCTTGGTCACGTT
Source organism: Thermoleophilaceae bacterium (assembly GCA_051001095.1). Taxonomy (GTDB): domain Bacteria; phylum Actinomycetota; class Thermoleophilia; order Solirubrobacterales; family Thermoleophilaceae; genus JAAYBF01. The sequence continues at coordinate 21 of JBPCNQ010000017.1, read as the reverse complement.
CTCGGCGATGTAGTCGGCGGC
>JBPCNQ010000016.1:0-4933 GCA_051001095.1 Thermoleophilaceae bacterium | reverse complement strand
TGCTGGTGCCCGCGCTGGTCCTGCAGCTCGGGCCCAAGGTCTGGTGGCCCTCGGCGCTGGCCCGCGCCGAGCGCGATCAGGAGCCGGTCGCGACCTAGCCGTCCAGCAGGGCGGCCAAGTCGTCCGGGGCGGTCACCGGCGCGCGGCAGGCGAAGTGCTCGCACACGTACGCAGCCGGGCGGCACTCGACCGCGGTGCGACCCTGCAGCAGCGGCACGTCGCCTGGCTCGCCACCGGCCACCACGAGGTGGGGCCTGAAGGTGCTGCGCACCACCCGGGCGAGCTCATCGGGCTCGTCGCCCACAAGCGCCACCTCGCGCACGGGGGAGAGGTGGAAGTCGATCGCCTGCAGCAGATGGGCAAAGGCCTGGGGATGGCGGGCGGCCAGCGGATGCAGCAGCCGCAGGACCCCGACCGCACGCTCCTCGTAGGCGCGCTCGCCCGTGAGGGCGCCAAGCCGCAGCAGGCCCAGGGCGGCGGACGCGTTGCCCGACGGGATGGGGTGGTCCTCCAGATCCTTGCGGCGGGCCACGAGCTGCTCGTGGTCGGAGGAGGTCTCGAAGAAGCCGCCGCGCTCGGGGTCGGCGAAGCGCTCGATCGTCGTGTCCGCCAGCCGCCGGGCCTCGGCGAACCAACGCGGCTCAAACGTCGCCTGATACAGCGTCAGCAACGCCTCCAGGAGGAACGCGTGGTCCTCCAGGTAGGCGTTCAGCTTGGCCTGGCCGTCCTTGTAGGTGCGCAGCAGGCGGCCGGATGGCCTGGTGCGGTGCTCGTCGAAGCCACGCTCGGACTGCGCTCCTACCCCCTCACTCAGGTCTCGGAGCACGAAGTCCGCGGCGCCACGGGCGGCGTCCAGGAAGTCCGGGCGCTCGAGCACCGCCCCGGCCTCGGCCAGGGCGGAGATGGCCAGGGCATTCCACGCGCACAGGCGCTTGTCGTCCAGCCCCGGCCACACCCGCTGCGAGCGGGCCTCGTAGAGGCGCCGGCGGATGTCCTCCAGGTTCTCCGGCTCGTTTGAGCCGCGGGTGAGGATGGTGCGCCCCTCGAAGTTGCCGCCGGGGCGCACGCCGAAGTAGTCGGCCGCCACCGCGGCGTCATCGGGGCCGAGCACCTCCCGCAACTGCTCCGGTGTCCAGACGTAGAAAACCCCCTCCTCGCCCTCGGAGTCGGCGTCCAACGCCGACATGAACCCGCCCTCGGGTCCACGCATCTCGCGCACCATCCACTCCAGCGTCTCCTCGGTCACGCGCCGCAACAAGGGATCGCGGCTCACCTGCCAGCCGTGCAGGTAGGCGCGGGCCAGCAGCGCGTTGTCGTAGAGCATCTTCTCGAAGTGGGGGACCAGCCAACGGTCGTCCACGGAGTAGCGGGCAAAGCCGCCACCGATCTGGTCGTACATGCCGCCGGACGCCATCGCCCGAAGGGTGTGGATGCTCATATCTACGCTCTCGCCGGCCAAGGCATCCTTGCCCTCTCGAGAAGAGACGGCGAACCCCAGCAGAAAGTCGATCGCCGACGCCGGCGGGAACTTGGGCGCGCCGCCGAAGCCGCCGTTCACCGGGTCATACATCTTGCGCAGCCGCGTCACGGCGGCCTCGGGCAGTCCCGGGTCCACGTCGTCGGGCGAGGGGTCCAGCGCCGCTCCGCCCTGTAGCCGCTGGGTAACCTGGTCCGCCGCGGCCCGGATCTCGTCGGGACGCTCGCGCCACCCCTCGGCCACCGCGTGCAGCACCACCCGCCAGGACGGCATACCGGGGCGCTCCTCGGGCGGAAAGTAGGTGCCCGCGTAGAAGGGCACCTGCTCGGGAGTGAGGAAGACGTTGAGTGGCCAGCCCCCCGCGCCCGTCATGGCCTGGCAGGCCTCCATGTAGATCGAGTCGAGATCGGGGCGCTCCTCGCGGTCGAGCTTGACGCACACGAAGCTCTCGTTCATCAGCTGTGCGGTCTCGGCGTCCTCGAAGGACTCGCGCTCCATCACGTGGCACCAGTGGCAGGCCGAGTAGCCGATCGACAGCAGGACGGGCACGCCGCGCTGCGCCGCCTCGGCCAGCGCCTCCTCGCCCCACGGCTGCCAGTCCACCGGGTTGTCCTTGTGCTGGAGGAGGTACGGAGAGGTCTCGTTCGCGAGGCGGTTGGCCATGCCTTGAGGCTAGCCGCGCGCGCCTTCTACTGATCGGCAGGGTGCCGATCTAGTCGGAGGGGTTCGCCCGCAACTCGGCTCGCTTGATCTTGCCGCTGGGGGTCTTGGGCAGCGCGTCGGCGAACTCCACGATCCGCGGGTACTTGTAGGGGGCGGTCTCGGCCTTGACGTGATCCTGCAGCTCGCGCACCAGCGCATCGCCGGGTCGGTGGCCCTCGAGCAGCACCACCACGGCGCGGACGACCTGGCCGCGCTCGTCGTCGGGAGCGCCCACGGCGGCCGCCTCGGCCACCGCCGGGTGCGAGACCAGGGCGGACTCGACCTCGAACGGCCCGATCCGGTAGCCGGCGGAGATGATCACGTCGTCGGTCCGCCCTTCGAACCACAGGTAGCCATCTTCGTCCTGGCGGACCCGGTCACCGGTGTGCCACGTGCCCTTCGGTCCGTCGAGGAAGAAGGTGGGGACGGTGGAGGGGTCGGCGCACAGCTCTCCCGTCGCTTCGCTCCGATCGCTTCGCTCCGCTGGGCTCTGCACCCAGAGCCGCAAGCCGGGAAGGGGGCGACCCATCGACCCGGGCCGGATGGACTCGCCGATCGGCATGCCGGTCAGCGCGCCGGTCTCGGTCTGGCCGTAGCCGTCGTGCACCCCCACGCCCACCTGCTCCTGCCACACGCGCACGACCTCGGGGTTCAGCGGCTCGCCGGCCGCCACGGCGTGGCGCAGGGAGGGCAGGGGCCGCAGCTCGGTGCGCTTGGCCATCACGCGGTACTCGGTGGGGGCCATGCACAGCACGTTCACCTTCTCGCGCTCGATCAGGTCCAGACGGGCCGCCGGGTCGAAGCGGGCGTCGTGCAGCAGGGCGGTGGCGCCGCGCAGCCAGGGGGCGACGAAGGAGTTGCGCACGGACTTGGACCAGCCGCTGGCGGCGGTGCACCAGGCCAGATCGCCCGGGCGGGCGCCGAACCAGTGCTCGGCCTGCACGTGTTGGCCCGCCAGGTATGTCTGGCCGTGGCGGATCGGCTTGGGGGTGCCCGAGGTGCCCGAGGTGAAGACGATCAGCGCCGGGTCGCGGGGTGCGAGGTCCACCGCGGCCAGAGGTGGCGATTCGAAAAGGCGCTCGTCGGGCGCGGCCAGGATGGGACCGCCGAACCCGGCCGCGCGCACGCTCTCGACGTTTCGCTGGTCGGCCACCACGACTCGCGGCTCGACGGCGTCCATGCGCGCCCTCAGGTCCGGCGGGCGCAGCTGCTCGGTGCACGGGAGGGCCACGGCTCCCATGCGGAAGCAGGCCACGAGCGCGTAGACCCACTCCGGGCGGTTTCCGATCACGGTCATGACCACGGTTTGGCGGCCCACCCCGTGGGCGTGAAGCGTCCCGGCCAGGCGGGCCGACCGGTCGGCTACCTCGGCGAACGAGATCGCCCGGCGCTTCCCGGCCGAGTCGATCGCCACCAGCGCCGTGCGGTGTCCGTCGGTTGCGTCGACCACGTCGCGGGCGAAGTTCACGGCCGGCTGCCTGGGCCCGGGAGCACGACGCGATTCTCCCGCACCGAGGAACCGGCGGGTGTACGCCGCTTATGCGGTTTGTGACGAAGGAGGGGGGATTCTCGGGGGAGGGCCGAACACCTTCGGGGGAGGAACCGAGAATCGGTCATTTACATCTGCTAGCTTCGCGCCACGCCGAGTTCACGAGCAATCGTGGAACGGGGGAACCAAGGTGGCCGTAGGCCACTGGGGCAAATCTCCTCGAGGGGAGACGCGCAAGCTCTTTCAGCGCGAGCCCGACAGCTAACCCCGTAGGCGGACGAGAGAGTCTTGAACCACCGCCCGCTACATCGATCCCTGCTGTGTGCCTGTGCGCTTGTCTGCGTTCTGGGTGCTACCATGATGCTGCCCGGTCTCGCCGGCGCGAAAACCACTTCGACCGGTGGCGCCACCTACGTGCCGCCACCGCCCCCGGCCAAGCGGGCCAAGATCGTCAATGGACAGGCGATCCCGCCCGCCCGCGCCCCGGCCCGGGTAAAGAAGGCGATCGCCGCCGCCAACCTGATCATCAGCAAGCCCTACGTTTACGGCGGCGGCCACAAGCCCTACGCGAAGTCCAGCGCGGCCGGAATGCCGGCGCTGGACTCGGGCTATGACTGCTCGGGCGGCGTCAGCATGGCCCTCTTCGGGGGCAGGTTCCTGAGGAGCCCGCTGGACTCCAGCTCGTTCATGAGCTGGGGACTGGCCGGCATGGGCCGCTGGATCACGGTCTACACCAATCCCGGTCACGCCTACGTCGTGATCGGCGGCCTGCGCTTCGACACCAGCGCGGGCGACCGCGTCGCTCCCCAGGAGCGCACGTCGGGCTCGGGACCGCGGTGGCGCAAGTACAGCCGCAAGCCGGCCGGCTTTCAGGCTCGCCACCCCAGCCGTTTCTGAGCTGACCCACCTCTCTCTGTAGCGACTTCTGACCCACCGCAGCGCTGAGCGCCGTCCACGGCTATGCCGATGGCCGCCCCCAACGGCGGGTCAGCAGACCAGCGAAGAGGAGGCCCGTACTGGCCAGGGCCAGCAGGCCGAGGTCCAGGCCGGTGAAGGCGAGTCCATTCCCGGCCTGGCCCATCCCGGCTCCGCCCGCGGTTCCGGCCGAGCCAGAACGGGTCTGGTCGCCCCTTGCTCCCCGGCTTCCGAGGGCCTGCAGCGCCGCCGGCTCGATGGCGCTGTATCCGGCCACGCCTGATGGCGTTGGAGAAGGCGTGGGCTGGCGAGTGGGCTTGGGGTGGCGGGCCGGCGAAGCGGCCGGGGAC
>JBPCNQ010000015.1:0-7195 GCA_051001095.1 Thermoleophilaceae bacterium | reverse complement strand
GTAGCCGCGTCGCGGACGGACCTTGCCCCGCACCCAGGTGCGGACCCCGGACCGGGTCCGCTTGGGCGGGCGGGTGACCGAGACGATCGGGCGCACGCCCACCGGCACCACCTTGGAGGTCGCGGCGCGCAGGCTGCTCTGGCCGGGGAACCGGGCGCGGAGGTTGCGGGTGCGCAAGGGCTTGACGGTGGACGCGAACGCCCCGGCCGAGTTGGTCGTGGTGGTGGTCACCGTCTTCCAGCGTGTGCCGACGAAGGCCTGGATCTGCACGGGCAGCGAGGCATTGGGTGAAGCGCCGCCCGCGGTCACCGAGCCGGTGACCGGCGTGGTCGCCCCGTAGCTCACCGTCGACCTGCGGGCGCGGACCCTGGCCGTGACCCGCGTGGTCAGGCCGCCCGGCTGCGCATCGCCCACCATGCTTCGCAGCCTCGGCAGCTGGGCGTAGAGCGCCTCCCCCGGGCACGAGGTGGCACCTGTGTCGCGGTGGCCGATGACCCGTCGCAGCGCCAGGCGCCGGCCCGCGGGGTAGCGATTCTCAGACCCGCCGGCGCTCACCAGGGTGGTCGTGCCCGCCGTGGGGGCGCCGTGCAGCGGAAGCTTCCACCGGATCAGGCGGGCCATGGCGCTGAGCGCCTCCGGGGTCTGCTGCACGCTGGAGAAGGTGCCGATGTTGGCGATGCCCGTGGACTGGGCGTTGTAGCCCTGGGCGTGGGCGCCGATCACAGGCCGCTCGATTCCCCCCGCACGGCCCTCGTAGATCGTGCCGAAGCGATCGACGAGGAAGTTGTAGCCGATGTCGTTCCAGCCGTTGGAGTTGCGGTGGTAGCGGCAGATGGCCAGCACCACGTCGGGCGCTTCGTCGCGCGTGTAGTCGTTGGCGTTCACCGTGTGATGGACGAACGCGGTCTTCACCTCGCCGTAGGCGGGTCCCGAGCGGGGCGTGCACTGGCTGGCGCCCCAGGCGGCGCGCTTGACGATCGCGGGCTGGGGGCCGCCCGCCTTGGCGATCCCGGTGCCCACCAGTCCGGCGACCGAGACCACGCCGGTGTTGGCGACCCGCCGCACGGCGCTGCGCGCCCGATCGGCCCGGGTGGCCGTGCCGCGGACGTTCATGAACTGCAGCCGCAGGCCGCGCAGGCTTTGGCTGGAGCGGTACTGGACCCAGTCGGCCTCACCCACCCAGTCGGGATTGCTGGTTCCGTGGGTCGCGGGCTCGCCGCTGTGCGGGTCGGGCCCGTCCTCGGCCTGGGTGGCCACGGACGACCAGCGCGTCCACTTGCCGTCCTGCCTGCGCGTGCGGATGGCGATCCGCGGCTCGTGCGCGCCGCCCTTCCTCCACGTCAGCCCCACGAGGTTGAACCGCTTGGTTGTGCGCAGCGGTCGCGACACCACTCCCGCGCCCCGGGCGGAGGCCTTGCCGACCACGGCACTCGGCGGTGGGGCCATGGAGAAGTCCACGGCCTCTGCGTGGTAGCGGCTCACGGACAGCGCCGGGGCGACCACCACCAGCAGGCCGACCACGCACGCGGCCGCGGCGATGGAGAAGGAACGCTTCATCTAGGGCCCGAACACGCTCGCAGACGGCCCGATGCGGACCTGGGCGAAACCTTGCAGGGCGCCGCGATGCAATCGACCGCCCGGGGTCGTGCTGCGGGCTAGGGCACCGCCTCGGGGCCGTTGCCCCGGTACTCGTCCTTGAAGGCGCGGATGGCGTCGTACACGCCGGCGTCGAACTTGGGGCAGGCCAAGAGGTGGCCGGTCCCGTTGGGCAGGGGATCTCGGGTCCACGCGCTCGCCGCCACCTGCGACTTCATTCCGGTCGGGTCGGGGGTCAGGAGCATCTGGTAGGAGTCTTCGTCGAACAGCGCCTTGAGTCCTGCGCGGTCGTCCCCGGGCAGGCCCTTCTTGAGCCAGATCACGATGCGTCCGTGCTCGAGCGCGTGGACGAGCTCCTTGACGTCGGGGGCCTCGTCGTAGGCTCCGTCCTCGGCGGGCACCTGGTAGTGCGCGCCCTCGGTGGGCGGGGAGGAGTCGTACTTGATCTTCTTCGACAGGTCCGCGGTGTGCTCACGGCTCTTGCCCTTGTATTGGGTGAGCTTGCACCCCGCGGCGTTCACCGCGGTCTGCAGGTCCTTGGTCTTTACCTCGGGGATGCTCCCCCCGCCGGGCAGCGCCTTGCCGGACCCGTCGGACTTGCCTGCGTTGCCCACGACGTTGGAGAGCAGGACCACGGCGGCCACCACCACGACGACGAGCACGGCGGCCGCACCGGCCCCGTAGCCGATCAGCCGCTTGCGCCGCCGGGCACCTTGCGCGGCCGCTTCACGCTCTTCACGCTCGCGCCGGAGCTGCTCCTTCTGTTCCTTGCGGCTGGCCATGCGGCGGCTGAAGGGTAGTGACGAGCTGGACCGGGCGTAGGCGCGCGCGGGCGAACGAGGGCGCGCCAAAGTTTCCTGGCCGCGGGTCAAGGGCACTAGGTTCGGTGCACCACGAACTCCTGGGGAGGAGATCAGATGAGCACGACCGTGCCCCTGTCGGTCACCGTCAACGGTGAGAAGCACGAGTCCCAGGTCGAGCCGAGGCAGCTGCTCGTGCACTACCTGCGCGACACGCTGGGTCTGACCGGCACCCACGTCGGCTGCGACACCTCCAACTGCGGCGCCTGCACGTGCCACGTGGACGGGGAGTCGGTCAAGAGCTGCACGCTGCTGGCGGTGCAGGCCCAGGGAGCCGAGGTCACCACCATCGAGGGTCTGGGCCAGGAGGGCAACCTGCACCCCCTCCAGGAGGGCTTCTGGGAGAAGCACGGCCTGCAGTGCGGCTACTGCACGCCGGGCATGATCATGGCCGCCGCCGATCTGCTGGAGCGCAACCCCGACCCCTCGGAGGAGGAGATCCGCCACGGCCTGGAGGGCAACCTCTGCCGCTGCACCGGGTACCAGAACATCGTCAGGGCGGTGCAGCACGCGGCCGGTGCGCAGCGAGATTCTCAGGGTGCGGGGATGTCCGCATGAGCGTGGTGGACACACCGGCGGCCGGCGGCGACCGCCACGTCGGCCAGGCCATGAAGCGCCGCGAGGACCCACGCATGATCACGGGCCGGGGCAACTACATCGACGACATGGTCCTCCCCGGGATGCTGCACATGGCCGTAGTCCGCTCGCCCGAGGCCCACGCGGCGATCGTGGCCATCGACGTGGAGGAGGCCAAGGCAGCGCCCGGCGTGGTAGCCGTCTTCACCGGCGAGGATCTCGCCGACGACTTCGCGAGCCCGCTGCCCATGGCCTGGGATCCCCCCGGTGTCGAGATCAAGGTCCCCGAGCACTGGCCGCTAAAGCGGGGCGAGGTCAAGCACGTGGGCGACCCGGTCGCGGTGGTAGTGGCCGAGACCAAGGGTCAGGCCGCCGACGCGGCCGACATGGTGATCGTCGACTTCGACCCCAAGCCCGCGGTGGTGGACCCCGAGAAGGCGCTGGAGGAGGGCTCGCCGCTGGTCTGGGAGGAATTCGGCACCAACAAGACCCACGAGTGGGGGGTGTCGGGCGGAGACTTCGAGGCCGTCGCGGCCGAGGCCGAGGTCACGGTCTCCCACCGCATCGTCAACCACCGCATCTCGGGTGCCCCGATCGAGCCCCGCGGCTCGGTGGGCGAGGCCCGGGGCGAGAGCGTGACGCTGTACTCGGCCACTCAGATACCCCACATCGCGCGTTTCCTGCTGGCCGGCATGCTGGCCATGCCCGAGGACAAGATCCGCGTGGTCGCGCCCGACGTGGGCGGCGGCTTCGGCGCCAAGCTCCAGGTATACGGCGAAGAGGCGCTGGTGCTGGTCCTGGCCAAGCGCCTCAACCGGCCGGTCAAGTACGTCGAGACCCGCTCCGAGCACATGTCCAACTCCCACCACGGCCGCGACCAGATCGCAAACGTCACGCTCACGGCCAAGCGCGACGGCACGGTCACGGGCTGCCAGGCAAAGATCATCGCCGACACCGGCGCCTACCACCAGCTGCTCACGCCGTTCATCCCGGAGCTGGGCTTCCCGGTGGCGGGCGGCTGTTACAGGTTCGGCGCGATCGACTTCAGCGTCACCGGCGTCTTCACCAACAAGATGCCCACCGATGCGATCCGCGGCGCCGGGCGGCCCGAGGCCACCTACTGGATCGAGCTGATGATGGACCGCCTCGCCCGCGAGCTGGACATGGATCCGCTGGAGCTGCGCCGCAAGAACTTCATCTCAAAGGAGGAGTTCCCCTACGAGACGCCGCTGGGCATCGTCTATGACTCCGGCGACTACCACGGCACGCTGGACAGGCTGCTCGAGAACTTCGACCTCGACGCATTTCGCACCGAGCAGGCGCAGCTCAGGGAGAAGGGCATCCACCGCGGCGTTGGCTTCTCGACCTGGGTCGAGGTTTGCGGCCTCGCTCCGTCGCGGGCGGTCGGGCCCCAGGGGGTCGGGCTGCAGGCCGCCTTCTGGGAGTCGGCCATGGTGCGCGTGCACCCGTCGGGCTCGGCCACGGTCTACTCCGGGGCGTCCCCGCACGGCCAGGGCCTGGACACCTCGTTCGCGCAGATCGCGGCCGACCGGCTGGGCATCGAGCCCGAGCTCATCGACGTGATCCACGGCGACACCGACACCGGCCCGTTCGGCTGGGGCACCTACGGCTCCCGCTCGCTGTCGGTGGGTGGCGAGGCCATCGCCAAGGCGGCCGAGAAGGTGCAGGAGAAGGCCAAGAAGGTGTGCGCGGCGCTGCTGGAGGCCGCGCCCGAGGACATCGAGCTGGCCGACGGGGCCTTCCGCGTGAAGGGCTCGCCCGACAAGTCGATGACGATGGCCGAGATCTCCGGCGCGGCGCACATCCCGCCCCAGGAGCTGCCGGCCGACATCGAGCCGGGCCTCGAGGAGACCTCCTTCTATGACCCGGAGAACTTCGTGTTCCCGTTCGGCGCGCACGCGTGCATCGTCGACGTCGATATCGAGACCGGCAAGGTCCAGGTCGTCGACTACTACGCGGTCGACGACTGCGGCCCGGCGATCAACCCGATGCTGATCGAGGGCCAGATCCACGGCGGCATCGCCCACGCGATCGGCCAGGCCCTGTACGAGCAGGTGGTCTATGACGAAGAGGGCCAGCTGGTCACCGGCACGTTCGTGGACTACGCGCTGCCCACGGCGGCCGAGCTGCCCAGCTTCAACACCGACCGCACCGAGACCCCGTCCCCGGTCAACTCGCTGGGTGTCAAGGGCGTGGGCGAGGCCGGCACGATCGCCGCCACCCCTGCGGTCACGGCGGCGGTGCTCGACGCGCTGGAGCCCCACGGGGTCGAGTGGCTGGACATGCCGCTCACGCCGCTGCGGGTGTGGCAGGCGCTGCACACCGCCTCGGGCCCGGCGGCCACCAAGCAGGGCAAGGCCGTGCCCGAGCACGGACGGGGCTCGGCCGGCTCAGGACCTACGTCGCCCGGGGAAGGGGGTAACGCATGATCGCCGCGCCATTTGACTACAAGCGCGCGAACAGCGTCGACGAGGCCATCCAGATCCTGGCCGAGGGCGGCGAGGACGCCAAGCTCCTGGCCGGCGGCCACTCGCTGGTGCCCCTGATGAAGCTGCGCCTGGCGGCTCCCACGCTGCTGGTCGACATCGGCGGCGTGGAGGAGCTCAAGGGCGTGACCGCCACCGACGGCGGCTTTAGGATCGGCGCCCTGACCACCCACGCGACTCTGCAGGACTCACCCGAGCTGGGCGTGATCGCCGCGGCGGCGGCGCAGATCGCCGACCAGCAGGTGCGCAACCGGGGCACGGTCGGCGGGTCGCTGGCCCACGGCGACCCGGCATCGGACCTCCCCGCGGTGATGCTGGCCCTGGAGGCCACGGTGAACGTGCAGGGGGCAAGCGGCGAGCGCTCGATCCCGGTCTCCGAGCTGTTCCAGGATTACCTGACCACCGCCCTGGAGCCCGACGAGGTCATGACCTCGATCGACGTTCCCTCCGTGGAGGGCTGGGGCTGGGGCTACGAGAAGTTCACCCGCCGGGCCGAGGACTGGGCGATGGTGGGTGTGGTCGCGCTCGTCAGGGCCGACGGCCCCGCCGACGACGTCCGCGTCGGGCTCACCCATATGGGCTCCACCGCCCTGCGCGCCACCGGTGTCGAGGACGCCCTGCGCGGCCTGGCGCTGGACGCCGACTCGATCGCCTCGGCGGCGGAGCACGCGGCCGACGGCACCGAGCCCCCCGGGGACCTCAACGCGACCCCAGACTACAAGCGCCACCTGGCCAAGGTGCTCACCAAGCGGGCCCTGTTCACGGCCGCGGGGACGTGAGCGCCCCGTGCGGTGCTCACCTCGGACGTGAGCTTCGACACCCCCGATGACGTAGCGCGGGCCCTCGCGGACCAGGGCTACCTGGCCGACCGCGCGCTGGCGACGGCCGTGTACCTGGCCGGCGCGCTGGAGCAGCCGCTCCTGCTGGAGGGCGAGGCCGGGGTGGGAAAGACCGAGGTGGCGCGGGCGCTGGCCCGGGCCACCGGCGCGAGGCTGTTCCGGCTCCAGTGCCACGAGGGCATCGACCTGCACCACGCCCTGTATGACTGGGACTACCCGCGCCAGCTGCTGGCGATCAGGGCGGCCGAGGGCGGGGTGGATCCCGGCGGCCTGTTCACGCGCGACTACCTGCTTCGCCGGCCGCTGCTGGAGGCCTCGGAGCACGAATGCCCGGCCGTGCTGCTGATCGACGAGGTCGATCGGGCCGACGACGAGTTCGAGGCCTTCCTGCTCGAGCTGCTGTCGGACTTCGCGGTGTCGATCCCCGAGCTGGGCACGGTCACCGCCGTCACCCGGCCGCTGGTGGTGCTCACGTCCAACCGCACGCGCGAGCTGCACGATGCGCTCAAGCGCCGCTGCCTGTACCAGTGGATCGACTACCCCGACCGGGCTCGTGAGGCAGAGATCGTGCGCGCCCGCCTGCCCGGCGTGGCCGACGAGGTGGCCGAGCGCGTGTGCGTCGCCGTCGCCCGGCTGCGCGAGCAGGAGCTGTACAAGCTGCCCGGGGTGGGGGAGACGATCTCGTGGGCGCGTGCGCTGCTGGCGCTTGGGGACGCGTCGCTTCAGGAGACGCTCGGCGTGGTGCTCAAGGTCAGGGAGGACATCGAGGCGGTGCGGGCGCGAGAGGTGCTTTCGGGTGTCTGAGCCCCCGGCCGCC
>JBPCNQ010000014.1:0-9689 GCA_051001095.1 Thermoleophilaceae bacterium | reverse complement strand
CAGTGACACCAACGAGCGGACCGACGGAGAGCCCGGCGTTGGAGGCCTCGCGGAAAAGTGGCTTGATAGTTGAAGGAGAGCCCCTGCTGCTGGTGCTCTCCGGCGGAGCCGACTCGATCTGCCTGCTCGACGTGGCGATCCGCCTCGGCGCCCTGGTCTCCGCGCTGCACGTGAACTATGGGCTGCGGGCTGCTGCCGAGCAGGACGAGGCACACTGCCGCGAGCTGTGCGAGCGCCTCGGCGTGGATCTGGCGGCGGAGCGCGCGTGTATGCCCAGCGAGGGCAATCTCCAAGAGCAGGCACGGGACGCGCGCTACCGCCTGGCCGAGCGGGTCGCGCGGGGCGACTACGCGGCGGCCCACACCGCCTCTGACCAGGCCGAGACCGTGCTGTACCGGCTGGCCACCTCCCCCGGCCGCCGCGCGCTGCTGGGCATGGAGCCGCGCCGTGGGCGGCTGGTGCGCCCCCTGCTCGAGGCCACGGGTGAAGAGACCCGCGCCTACTGCGGCGACCAAGGCCTGTCCTGGCGCGAGGACGAGTCCAACGACGATCCAGCGTTCGCGCGCGCGCGAGTGAGGCACGGCCTGCTGGTGGCACTGCGCGACATTGCTCCGGGCGCCGAGCGCACCGTGGCCGAGACGGCACGCCTGCTGCGTGAAGAGGCTGCGGTGCTGCAGGCCGCCACCGACGACGCGCTGGAGGATCTGGGAGGGGGACCGGCGGTGGAGCTCGCCGCACTGGCCGCTCGAACCGCCGCGATCGCGCGGCTGGTCCTGAGGCGCCTGGCTGAGGCCGCCGCCGGCGGGTCCTTCGCGCTCTCGAGCGACCGGGTGGACGCGATCCTGGCGCTTGGGGACTCCGGCGGAACCCGCTCCCTGGACCTCGGCTCCGGGCTGACCGCGCTCTGCGAGTACGGCACGCTCCGCATACGTCGCGGTGGTGGCGAGGCGCCGCCACCCGACCCGGTGCCGCTCGCGGTGCCGGGCGTCGCTCGCTTCGGTGAATGGGAGGTCGAGGCCCTCACCGGCTCGACTTGCGCCGAGGCTTCGATCTCGGTGGACGCCCTGGCCGGGCGCGGGCTCGTCGTCCGCGGCTGGCGCGACGGTGACCGGATGCGCCCGGTCGGCCTGGGCGGCACCAAGACGCTCCAGGACCTGTTCACCGACCGCAAGGTGCCGAGGGCGCTGCGGCGCTCGTTGCCGGTCGTGGTGTGCGCCGAGGAGGTGGTGTGGGTGGCAGGCGTGGTCGTGGACGAGCGGTTCGCGGTCGCCGGGTCGGCTCTCGGCCCGGACGTGGTCGGGCTGTCCGCTCGTCGCCGCCGTTGAGGTCCGGATCGGAGCAGGGGCGAATCGCCGCCCGCCGTACCCGAACCGCCGCTAGAACGGACCGGCCCCTGCCAGCCGGAGGGGTGAGGCCGATTGGCGGCGATACTGACGGTCAACCGACCGGACGCCTCGCCGGGTACCGACGTAGCGTCGGTTGTGCACGGTGATTCGTCGGCGTGAGGATGAAGGACATCCAACCGCCGCCGCTGAGGCAGTGGCCCTATAGCCTCCCCCGCCACGTGAAGGATCCCCAGATCGGCGAGATCCTCGTCCAGCAGGACGAGCTCGCGCACCGCGTGAACGTGCTCGGCCAGGAGATCTCGGCTGACTACGCCGGACGCAGCCTGTTGCTCGTCGGCGTGCTGAAGGGCGCCATGTTCTTCCTCTCGGACCTCATGCGCCGGCTGGGTCCTGACTGCGAGGTGGACTTCATGGCCGTCGCGTCCTACGGCTCCTCCACCGACTCGAGCGGCGTGGTGCGGATACTCAAGGACCTGGACGCGTCGATCGAGGGCCGCGACGTGCTGATAGTCGAGGACATCGTGGATTCCGGTCTGACGCTCTCCTACCTGATGCGCACGCTGAAGGCGCGCGACCCCGCCAGCGTGGAGGTGTGCGCGCTGTTGACCAAGCCCGACCGGCGCAAGGTCGATCTCCCCATCCGCTACACCGGCTTCGAGATCCCGGACCGGTTCGTGATCGGCTACGGCCTCGATCACGCCGAGCGCTTTCGCAACTTGCCCTACGTCGCGGCGCTGGACGAGGCGGGCTGAAGGTGCTCCCGGTCCTCTCCGGGAGTTGCGATCACCCCCGCGGAGCGCCGCTACCCCCTTGCTAGGCTGATGTTTCTCCGGTCAGCGGAACCTTTTCCATGAGCAGATTCTTCAAGAGCGCGGCTTTTCCGATCCTGATCGTGATCGTCCTGGCCTTCTTCGCCAACAAGGTGATCAGCTCGGGCGACCGCCAGAAGGACCCCGACTACTCGCAGTTCCTGTCCCAGGTGGACCGCGGCAAGGTCGAGCGGGTCACGCTCAACACGAAGAACAACAAGCTCGACGTCGAGCTCAAGCCGGCTCGCAAGGCCCAGTCGAAGAAGTACTCGACCGCCTATCCCGACAACACTGAGCAGAACCTGGTCAACACCCTCCGCTCCGAGGACGTCACCATCAACACCAAGACCAAGTCGGGCGGCGTCTGGTCCACGGCGCTGGTCTACATCCTGCCGTTCGTGATCTTCCTGCTCTTCTGGCTGTTCATCATCAACCAGATGCAGGGCGGCGGCTCGAAGGTCATGTCCTTTGGCAAGTCGCGCGCCAAGCGGATGTCGGTGGACGCGCCCAAGATCACCTTCCGGGACGTGGCCGGCGTGGACGAGGCGGTCGAGGAGCTCTTCGAGATCAAGGACTTCCTGGAGAACCCGAAGAAGTTCCAGGCGCTCGGGGCCCGGATCCCCAAGGGGGTGCTCCTCTACGGGCCGCCGGGCACGGGCAAGACGCTCCTGGCCCGGGCCGTTGCCGGCGAGGCCGGTGTTCCCTTCTTCTCCATCTCGGGCTCGGACTTCGTGGAGATGTTCGTGGGCGTCGGCGCCTCGCGCGTGCGCGACCTCTTCGAGCAGGCCAAGCAGAACAGCCCCTGCATCATCTTCATGGACGAGATCGACGCCGTCGGGCGCCACCGCGGCGCCGGCATGGGCGGAGGTCGCGACGAGCGCGAGCAGACGCTCAACCCGCTCCTGGTGGAGATGGACGGCTTCACGATGACCGACAACATCATCCTGATCGCCGCCACCAACCGGCCCGACATCCTCGATCCCGCCCTGCTGCGCCCGGGCCGCTTCGACCGCCAGATCGTGGTCGACCGCCCCGACCGCAAGGGCCGGGCCAAGATCCTCGAGGTGCATACCCGCGGCAAGCCGCTGGCCAAGGTCATCGACCTGGACAACCTGGCCGCCCAGACCCCCGGCTTCACCGGCGCCGACCTACAGAACCTGGTCAACGAGGCCGCGCTGCTCGCGGCTCGGACCGGGAAGCGCGAGATCGACCACATTCAGCTGGAGGAGGGGATCATGCGCGTGATCGCCGGCCCCGAGAAGAAGACCCGGGTCATGAGCGAGAAGGAGCGCCGGATCACCGCCTACCACGAGATGGGCCACGCGATCGTCGCCCACTACCTGGAGAACACCGATCCGGTGCACAAGATCTCGGTCATCTCCCGCGGCCAGGCGTTGGGCTACACCATCTCCTTGCCCACCGAGGACAAGTTCCTGACCACGCGCGCGGAGCTGCAGGACACCATGGCCATGACCCTGGGCGGCCGCGCCGCCGAGGAGCTGGTCTTCCAGGAGGTGACCACAGGGGCCTCCAACGACCTCGAGAAGGTGACGGCCACGGCCAAGCAGATGGTCATGCGCTTCGGCATGTCCGAGAAGCTCGGGCCGCGGACCTTCGGGCACGACCACGGGCAGCCTTTCCTGGGCCGGGAGTTCTCCTCCGAGCCCGACTACTCCGACGACGTCGCTCGCGAGATCGACTCCGAGGTGCGGCGCGTGGTCGAGGACGCCCACCAGTCCGCGCGCGACATCCTGGACCGCTACTCCGATGCGCTGGACAAGACCTCGGAGATCCTGCTCAAGCGCGAGACCATCGAGCGCGAGCAGTTCATCGATCTGCTGGATGGCAGGAGCGAGGACGAGGTGTTCGGACCCGACGAGCCCGTCGTCCCCCGCGGCGCTCCGCCGGCCGAGCCCGAGGCGCCCGCCCGCAAGCCCGAGCGCTCCCCCAAGCCGCTCCCCCGTCCCGGCCTGGCCGGCGGCACGGCGGACATCCGTGGTCTCGACCGGCCCGAGCGGCCGGACTTCGCCTGACAGCGGGAGGAGCGGAGTCCGATCGGCGATCGGGAGAGCACCGCAGCGAGGCTCTCCTCGACGACTACGTCGCCGCCTGGAACGCCGGCGACCTCGACGCCTGGATCGGCGTCCACGCCTCCGATGTCGAGTACGTGTCGCTGGCTACTGGAGACGCGCGGGTGTTTCGTGGCCAGGAGGGATTGCGAGAGGTCTGGCGGGAGAGCCGCGCCAACTGGGACCGCTTCGAGCTCTCGATCGTCGACCGGGAAGGAATCGTCATCGAGATCGCATTCTCGGGTAGGGAGAGCATGCAGGGCATTGAGATCGGTGGCGTTCTGTGGTTCCGGGTCGAGGCCCGCGATGGCCGGATCGCCCGCCTGTGGTCGGCGCTCGACGCCGCGCTGCTGCCCGGCTAGATCTCCTAGTACTTCCAGCAGGCACCACTAGCGGCCCTTGCGGCCGAAGTCGGCGGTGTAGGTGACCCCCCGGCGCCCGTACGGGGCGCCTCGGTAGATCCCGAAGCCGACCTCTCGAAAGCGGGGCTGGAGCATGTCCAGGCGGTGCGGGGTGCTGTGCATCCACGCCCGGTGGATCCCCAACGGGGAGCTGAAGCGGCCGCGCCCGAAGGCGATGTTCTCTCCGACCAACCAGCGACCCCCGTGGGCCGGCAGGTAGCGAACGCGCCGCAGGCGCCCGCCCAAGCTGAGCGAGCCCGGCCCGATGTGGCCGAAGAAGCGAAGGCGCACCATTCTGCGCGAGTGGGCAGAGGCCGCACGCGTGAGCCGGCGGTTAGAGCGCACCCGGTGCAGCCCGCGCCGCGCGCGCTCGTAGTTGAGGAGGCAGAGCAGCGAACGGCGGGCGCGCTTGGTGCTCCGCACTCGATTCGACGCACCCGGGCAGCGAAGCGAGGCCGTCGCGACGGCCGAGGAACGTCCCAGCACCGGCAGCGGCGGTACGAGGCCTGCGAGCGGCAGCCGGCCGAGGCCGGGCAGCTCGGGCGCCGGGGCGTCCGGCTCCAGGGTCACGGGGGGGCGGACGGCTATCGGCTTCGGTGCCGCGCCCGGAGGGACGACATCGGCCGCGATCCGCTGCAGGGTCGACCTGGCGCTCGTCGCGCAGCCGCCGGACGTGACCGTGGCCGCCACGGCCTGGGGCCCGGTTGCGGAGAAGGCGTGAGGAGCGGCGAGGCCCACCGTACCCTTGGGGGAGACCACGCCCGCGGTAGAGTCGATTGCGCACGAGCTGAGCCCGAAGCCGCCCTGGTCGTAACCGAAGCCCACGACCAGGCCACCGACCGGATCCGCCGTGTCGCTGGCCCGGATCCTCAGCTCAGACTCCTGGCCCGCGACGGCGCCCCGGTCGAAGTCGATGGAGAGGATGCGCGGCGACGCCTGGGCGGGAGGGGCCGCGCAGAGCCCGAACGTGGCGGCCACGAGAGTCGCCGCCAGCGCGGAGCTGCGCTTACACCGAGTCTCTTGGCGGCCTGCCACGCGACAGTCCTATCAAGGTGAGCGCATTCTCGCCACGGAGACGGGGCAGGCGGGGGAGGGCATACTCAAGCGGCAATGGAGAGCACCCTGATCATGGGCGTGGTCAACGTGACGCCGGATTCCTTCTCTGACGGAGGACGATTCCTGGACGCCTCCGCCGCGGTCGCCCATGGCCAGAGGCTTGCGGGGGAGGGCGCGGCGATCCTCGATGTGGGCGGGGAGTCCACCCGTCCCGGCGCCCAGCCGGTGACCCTCGAAGAGGAGCTACGGCGGGTGGTGCCCGTGGTCGAGGGGCTCTTTGGCTCGGGTGCCCGTGTATCGGTCGACACCACGAAGGCGGTCGTGGCCGGGGCCGCTCTCGCGGCCGGTGCATACCTGGTCAACGACGTCTCCGCCCTGCGCTTCGATCCCGAGCTCGCCGGCCTGGTGGCCGATCGGGGGGCCGGCTGCTGTTTGATGCACATGCTCGGCGAGCCGCGGACCATGCAGGAGAATCCCCGCTATGAGGACGTGGTCTCGGAGGTGAAGGCCTTCCTCGAAGACCGCCTGGCCTTCGCCGTCTCAGCCGGGATCGGCGAGGACCGGGTCTGGCTGGATCCGGGGATCGGCTTCGGCAAGACGGTGGAGCACAACCTCGAGCTGCTCGGGCGACTCGACGAGATCGTGGCGCTCGGGCGGCCCGTCGTGGTGGGCACGAGCCGCAAGAGCTTCCTCGGCAACCGGACGGCGGATGCAAGGCTTCCGGGCACCATCGCCACGAACGTCCTGGCCCTAGAGCGCGGAGCGACGGTGTTTCGGGTGCACGATGTCGCCCCCGTCGCCGACGCCCTGGCGGTGGCCGGTGCTACGGTCGCCGCCAGCCAGCGAGGAGTACGCCATCCCTGACCCCATCGACCCGGACGAGGACGCAGAGCCCGAGGGCTACGACGACGAGGGTGTCCCCGAGCCCACGGTGACGATAGAGATCTCGGGGCTGTCGCTGTTCACCCGCCACGGCGTGTCCGAGGCGGAGCGCGAGCTGGGCCAGCGGCTGGTGATCGACGTGGCCTTCGAGCTGACCGAGTGCGACGCCATCGTGACCGATCGGGTAGAGGACACGATCGACTACGCCGACGCCTGCGAGCAGGTGGCCCTGGCCGCGCAGGAGCGTTCGTATCGCACGCTGGAGCGGTTGTGCGGCGCCATCGCCGATCGGCTGATGGGGCGCTACGGCACCGATTCGGTTCGCGTCAAGGCCGTGAAGCCCGAGCCGCCGATCGCGCTGCCCGTGGACGAGGTGTCCGTCGAGGTGTGGCGAGAGGCCTGAGGCGCTGGATGGTCAGCGCGGCACGATGAGAGGCAGGTTCACGATGATCTGGATCCGCGGGAGCTCCAGAGGAGGCGGCAGGGGCTGCCCGATGAGGGTCTTGGTGTCGATGGTCAGTTGCCCGGGGCGGGGCTGGGGCCGGGGCTCCGGGACCTGTGGTGGGATCGGCGCCTGGGGTCCGGGAGAGGGCGACGCCGGTGAAGGGGTGAAGGGACGGTTCCCACCGCTCGGCCGGGGCGCCCTCACGGAGGGGGTGCGCTGGCCCGGAGCGCCGGCGGCGGGTGTGGGGCGAACCGTTACCCGGTCTGCAGGCTCTCTCCTCTGCACAGGCGCCACGCTCTCGCGGCGGTCGCCCGCCCGACGGACGGTGGGAGTGGAGCGCGGAGTCTCACCGGCCCCGGAGGAGGCCTCTGGAGCGGGAGACGGAGACGTCGGGACGTTCACTTGGGCCGCGGCGAGCTCGGCCGGCGGTACCGACGGTCCGGCGGCGACCTGGCCCAGCGACCCGAGACCCCCCAGTCCACCACCGGCGGCCAGCAGCACGGCCGCGATCAGGAGCACCGCGGGCGCCAGCGCCGTCGCCCCTACGGCCCGGGCGGCCTGTCTCCTCCAGTCGCGGACGAACTCCATCCCACCATGGTAGACAACAGGGCAAGGCCCGGCGGCGATCGTCGCGGGAAGCGGGCCCGGCCCTCGCTGGCCCGCACGCTCACCTTCTCGCTGGTCGGCCTGGTTCTGGTCCTGGCCCTGATTGCCGCCACCGCGATCGGCGGCATCTACGGTGCGCGGCAGGACTACGAGGACTCGCTTGCGCGCACGTATGAGCTCGAGTCCGCTTCCTCTGCTCTCTACGCGGCGAGCGTGGTCGAGCAGGCCGCCTCCCAGCGAAGCGGAGGCGGCGCGCCGACCCTCGTGAGGCAGGCCGGGGCCGCCTTCGACTCACGCGTGCGGGGAATAGCGAGACTGGCGACAGACGACGGGAGGAGCGGCCGGTCGCTGGACCGGGCGGTGTCCGCCGAGCGCCGCGCGCGGCGCCTCGCGGCCGACACCCGGCGCCGGCAGACAGCGTCCACCCAGCGGCGCAGCCGGGCTGCTTTCGCCGAAGCCCGCACCGCCCTGGTCGGGCTGGCGCGGCGCCAGCGCGAGCGGCGAGCCGGGGCGCGCGACAGGGCGCGCGATGACACCCGGACCGCCGCGCTCACCGCCGGCGCGGCGGGGCTGCTGGCCATCCTCGGCGCCATCGCGCTCGTCGCGTTTCTGACCTCCACCATCCGGCGTCCGCTCTCCGACCTCGTCGAGGCCACCCGGCGGCTGGCCGCCGGCGACCTGGCCGAGCGCGTAGATCCGGGCGGACCGCGGGAGCTCGTCCAGCTCGACGGGGCGTTCAACGAGATGGCCGAAGGGTTGGAGGAGGCCCAGATACGGCTCGAGGCCGAGCGGGCCAAGCTGGCGGTGACCATCGACTCCCTGGGCGACGCCCTGGTGGTCACCGACGGCGAAGGCGTCGTCACGGCCGCCAACCCACGCGTCGCCGAGCTCGTGCCGATGCTGTCGGTGGGGGCCGACGCGCACGCCAAGGCCAGCCCGCTTCCCGACGTGGCTCGTGGCCTGGCCGGCGACGTGACCGCCGAGGTTCAAGCGCGCAGCCTCTCGATCACCGCGGGCCGCCTCCCGGACCTGGGCGAGGGCGGCGGTGTGGCCTGGACCATCCGCGACGTCTCCGAGCGGGCGCGCCTGGAGCAGATGAAGACCGACTTCGTGGCCACGGCCTCCCACGAGCTGCGCAGCCCGCTCACCTCGATCAAGGGCTTCGTCGAGCTGCTGGGACGATCCGATGCCCTGGGTGCCCGGGAACGGGAGTTCGTGGACGTGGTGCTGCAGAGCACCGACCGCCTGGTGGAGCTGGTCAGCGACCTGCTCGACGTGGCCCGGCTGGAGGCGGGCCGGATGGAGATCCACCCGCGCCTGTTCGACGTCGGCGAGGTCATCCAGGAGGTGGCGCGGCTGCTGGGCCCGCGCGTTGAGGACAAGGAGCAGAAGCTCGTCCTCGACCTGCCGCCGGGCCTGCCCAAGGTGCTGGCCGACCCTCTGCGGGTGCGCCAGATCATGACCAACCTGATCTCCAACGCACACCTGTACTCCGACGCCGGCTCGCGCATCACCGTCACCGCCGACGGGAATCGGGACGAGGTGAAGCTGGCGGTGGGCGACGACGGCCCCGGCATGACCCGGGAGGACATGGACCGCGTGTTCGACCGCTTCGTGCGCCGCAACGACGCGCTCGGGGGCACCGGCCTGGGCCTGTCGATAGTGCGCTCGCTGGCCGAGCTGCAGGGGGGGGCCGTGGAGGTGGCGAGCACGGTGGGTGAGGGCACGGTCTTCACGGTGGGCCTTCCCGCCGAGGGGTCGGGGTCCGAGTCCTCCCGGAGGGCGGTGGCCGGACGGCGCGTACTCGTGGCGACGCCGCGGCCCGACTTCGGCCGCGACCTGCTGACGCGGCTCGAGAGTCGTGGGGGGGCGGGGGCGGTCGTGAGGGGGCCCGGCCGCGCGATCAAGCGCCTGCGCGTGGAGCGCTATCAGGCGATGGTGCTCGACGCCGAGGGCTTCGGGACCGAGGGACTGAAGATGCTGGCCCGGCTGCGGGGCGACCCGCAACCGGGGCGGTTCCCGTTGGCGGTGGTCTCGTTGGCATAGCAGAAAACCTGCCCTGGCAGTGGATGGCT
>JBPCNQ010000013.1:0-9141 GCA_051001095.1 Thermoleophilaceae bacterium | reverse complement strand
GAACACGCCCGGGAGCTGCGTGCGAGTCGAGCGGCCCTCCACCAGCACGTAGCCGTCCTTATCGGTGTCCACCTGCCCCTCGACGATCTCCGAGTTGGGCCGATGGCCGATGGCGATGAAGGCGCCGTCGATGTCGATCGTCCGTTCCCCACCACCTTCGGTGTTGGCCAGCACCACGCGGGCGAGCGCGCCGTTGTCGCCCTTCTCGAACCGGTCTATGGCGAACGGCGTGAGCAGCTCGATGTTCTCGGTCTCGCGGGCGCGGTCGAGCATGATGGCCGAGGCCCGGAACTCGGGGCGGCGGTGGACCACCTTCACGTCCTTGGCGAACTTGGATAGGAAGGTGGCGTCCTCCATGGCCGTGTCGCCGCCGCCGACCACGATCGTCGGCTTGTCGCGGAAGAAGGCGGCGTCGCAGGTGGCGCAGTAGGAGACGCCGCGGGAGGCCAGCTCGTCCTCGCCGGGCACCCCGAGCTTCTTGGGCTCGGCGCCCATGGCCAGGATCACGCTCCTTGCCAGGTGCTCTGAGTCGCCCACGTAGACCTTGTGCGGGGAGCCGTGCTGCGACAGCTCGACCCGCGTCACGTCGTCGGTCACGAAGCGGGTGCCGAAGCGCTCGGCCTGGTCGCGGAGCTCCTGCATCATCTCCGGCCCCATGACGCCGTCGCGGTAGCCCGGGTAGTTCTCCACGTCGGTGGTCTGCTGAAGCAGACCACCCCAGGCAAAGCCCTCGAATACAAGCGGCTCGAGGTCGGCCCGGGAGGTGTAGAGAGCGGCGGTGTAGCCCGCGGGGCCGCTGCCGATGATGATTACGTTCTCGATGCCGAGATCCTCGTGCGCACCCGCCGGAGCCGGGTGCTTCGCCCGGAGATCCTCGTGCGCACCCGCCGGGTGCTTCGCCTGGGGCTGCTCGCTGCTTCCGCTCTCGCTCAAGTGGCCTCCGCCTTTACTTTACTTTGTGAAGTGTAGTCACTTCCCCGCCTTTCGCCCTCCCACCGGGCCACCGTCCGGCGCAGCTGGAAGTAGGCGATCACGCCGGGGGGAATGGGCAGCCAGAAGGCGATCACGCGGTACGTGAGCACCGCGGGAAAGACCACCTCCTTATCCACGCCGAAGAGCACGAAGGCCCCGATCATGCCCGCGTCTACCGAGCCGACGCCGCCGGCCGGCGAGGGAATCAGGTTGGCCGCCATTCCCACGAAGAAGCCCTGGACCAGCACAGCGAAGGGAACGCTTGCGCCGAAGGCCTCGAACGAGGCCCACAGGATGCCGATCTGCGCCGCCCAGAAGCCCACGGCGCCGGCCACGGCCAGCGCGCCACGGCTGGGGTGGGCGATGTAGTCGACGGCTGTGCGCACGCCGGTGGCCACCATCGGCGGGCCGGTGGCCAGCTTCTGGGCGAGCCGGGCCGCGCGGGTATCGCCGGCCACTCCGGAGAGCCGGCGCTCGACGTCGCCGGGAATCAGAGCGACCAGCCCCAGCACGAGGATCACCGCGCCCGCGACTCCGGCGGGAACGATCGTGCCTCCGACCGGGTCGTCGCCGGGCAGCACACCGGTCCGCAACAGGACACCGAACACGATCAGCGCCGCCAGGTACACGGAGTAGGTCAGCACCAGGAATGCGACCATCCGGCAGGCTGAGCGGCGGCGGGGCATGGCCGCCTTTCGCAGCGCCCAGTAGGTCAGCAGGATGCCCCCGGCGCCCGCGGCGGAGAAGATCCGCGTGGCCGCCAGACCGGCCATCGTGATCTGGTAGGAGACCTTGGTGTCCAGTCGCCGCCGCACCGCCGAGTCGTCCTTGCCCCCCAGTACCCCGCGGAACAGGGCCACGTAGGCGACGAACTGCGCCACGCAGAACAGAACCGCCACCACCACCCAGTACCACTCTGCGTCGTGAATACGGCTGAGGGAGTCGTCGAAGCCGACGATCTTCGGCAACACGAGGTAGATCCCGACCACGCCGACCACGAAGACCAGCGCCACCGAGGCCATCCGCCGATGGTCCGAGAGCAGGGCCGCCACCCGGTGGTCCTCCGCCTCGTCCTCCTCCAGAGCGGCGATCTCCTCGTCGGCGTCGAGCTCCTGGGGCTCCGGCTCGCCCTCGGGAGGAGCGCTCGCCTCGGTTCGGCCGCGGAGCGGCGGCATCAGGCTGTTCCCGGCTCGAGCCGCTGGATGCGCCGGCCGGCCGCGAGCAGCAGCGGCGCGGCGTAGGGCTCGGCCCGGCGGGCGCCTTCGGCCAGGGCCAGCCCGGCCACCAGGTCGATCACGTAGTGCTCACCCAGGTACACCAGCCCGAACCCCAGCGTGACGGCATAGGTCCAGCCCAGGATCCCCTGTAAGCGCCCCGTCTCGGAAAGGACGTGAGCGGCCATCACGGAGGTGGCGAAGTGGAGAGAGGGCATGGCGGCGAAGGGGTTGCCCTCCAGACCATCGTAAAGCGGGCGCCAGAGGACCTTCCAGAAACGCTCGCCGGCCTCGACCATGATCCGGCGCATCGGCTCTATCCGCCCGATCTGCGCCGCGTACCAGGGCGGGGCCGTGGGCAGGCTCCAGTACACGAGCAGGCCGAGGTCGAAGGTGCCCGCGATCAGGATCGCCGAGCGCACGAACTTGTCGGGGTGACAGAGCAGGGTGTAGGCCGCCGTGCCGTGCGGAGCGAGGAACCAGCTCCAGTGCACCGCCGCGAGGGCGATGTCGTGGGAGCGGATCACTCCCGGGCGCCCGAGGACCTCCTGCAATCGGTGGGTGGGCAGCCTGCCCGCGCCCAGGACGCGGTCGATCCGGGCCGGGTAGTCCACCCGGGTACGGGCCAGCAGCCGCTCGGGGTCGTCGTCGGGCATGTCGTAGTGGGCGTAGTAGGCCCACATCTGCAGCGCGTAGATGCCCGCGTCTCGCGCGCGCGTGCGAGGAGCGGCCATGGCCAGGGCCACCGGAGCGGAGAAGCTCAGCGCGGTGACCACCGGCACCCGCAGACTCAGGCGGTGGCGGGCAAGAGGAGCCGCGACGCCGACGGCCACGGCGCCCCAGGCCAGCGTTCTGAGGGCACGTGAGCTTCGCAAGGCGGCGCCAGTATAGGGTCGGGTCCCGGGGCGCCTCCGGTGTCCCGGGGAGGCACAACGGTAGGTTCGGGCCCATGGATCGGCGCGTGGCAATGGGACTGCTCTTCTACCCCCGCGGCGGCTCCGCCCAGGTGGCGCTGTATCTGGCGATCGCCCTAGGAGGGACCGGCTGGACCACCGAGCTGCTGTGTGGCTCGCTGGGCCCGACGGGACAGCGCACGCACGCGGCCACGTTCTTCGAAGGCCTGTCGGTTCGCGCCGCCGACTACGACCCGGCGCTCGCGGCATTCGAGCAGGGCGAGGACCCGATCGCCCAGCCCTTTCCCCTCCACCCCTCCTACGAGGACCGCCCGGGCGCCGCGGATCGGATCTTCACGGCCGTGTCGCCCGAGCTTCAGGAGCACCTGGCCGACGCGTGGGCGCGCTTCATGGACGACCGGCTCGACCCCTTCGACGTGGCCCACCTGCACCATCTCACCCCGCTGCACGAGGCCATGGCTCGCGTTCGCCCCGGCGTGCCGGTGGTCACCCATCTGCACGGCACGGAGCTGAAGATGATCGACCGCGCCGAGCGGGAGCTGGCCTCGGGCGCCGAGGGCCCGAGCTGGCGCCACGCAGGACCCTGGCTTAAAGCCATGCGCCGGTGGGCGCGGGCCAGCGATCGCCTGCTGGTGATCTCGCCCCACGACCGGGACGAGGCCCAGCGATTGCTGGGCGTTGACCCCGAGCGCGTGACCTGGATCCCCAACGGCGTGGACATCGACCGCTTTGCCCCCCGCAGCCTGACGGCCCCCGAGCGCATGCAGCGCTGGCGCCGCTGGCTGGTGGAGGCCCCCCAGGGGTGGCGCGAGGGCGCCGCGCCCGGAACCGTGGCCTACACCGACGCGGACCTCGAGTCCTTCGTCGACCCCGACACGGGTGAGGCCGCGCCCGTGCTGCTGTTCGTCGGCCGCTTCACCGAGGTCAAACGGATCCCGCTGCTGGTGCGCGCGTACGCGCGCGCCCGGGAGCGCTTTAACCGGCCCGCGCCGCTGGTGATCTGGGGCGGCTTCCCCGGCGAGTGGGAGGGCGAGCATCCCCACACCGTGGCCGAGGCCGAGGGCGCCCGCGACGTGTTCTTCTTGGGCGGGCGTGGCCACGCCGAGCTGCCCGAGGGCCTCGCCTGCTCAGACGTGATGGTCATGCCCTCCACCAACGAGTCCTTCGGCCAGGTGTTCGTGGAGGCCATGGCCTGCGGCGTGGCGGTGATCGCCGCCAACGCGGGGGGGCCGCCCTCGTTCGTCAACGTCGACCCCGCCCGGCCCAACGGCTGGCTGGTCGAGCCCGACGACCTGGACAGCCTGGCCGGCGCCATGGTCGCGGCCGTGAACGACCCCGGCGAGCGAGAGTGGCGCGCGTTCAACGGACTGGAGGTCACCCGTCGCGACTTCTCCTGGACCTCCCTGGCCCATCAGACGGCGGCGGTCTATGAGCAGGCGATCGGCTCACGCCAGGACTAGGCCCGTGGCGCGGGCGGCTCCAGGACCCGCACCTCGCCGGGCGCCTTGCGGGCGAACAGCTCGGCGTCCGCGCGGGTGCCCAGGTGCTCGCCCCAGTGCATCGGCACCGCCACCCGCGGCTGAATCCGGCGCGCGGCCTCGGCCGCTTCGGTGGGTGTCATCACGTAGGTGCCGCTGACCGGCAGCAGCGCCACGTCCACCCCCACCACCTGGTCCATCTCGGGGATCACGTCGGTGTCGCCCGAGTGGTACAGGCGCTCGCCGCGGATGTTGAGGTCAAAACCCAGGCCCCCGGCGCCGCGCGGGTGGAAGAGACGCCCATCGCGGTCGCGCTTGGAGGTGTTGTAGGCGGCCACCGCCACCACCTCGATCCCCGAGATCGGATCCAGCTCGAGTACCTCTCCCGGCGCGATGGAGCTCACCCGGCCGCTGACGCGCTCGGCCACCGCGGCGGGGGCCACCAGCCATGTGTCGTCACCCGAGAGGTGCTCCACGTCCTGGGGCGAGAAGTGGTCGTAGTGCCCGTGGGTGATCAGGATCAGGTCCGCCTGTGGACTGCCCGGGACCCTGTAGGGATCGATGTAGATAGTGGCTCCCCCGCGCACGTCGATGCGGAAGCCCGAGTGGCCGAGCCATTCGAGCGAGTCGAGGAGCATGGGCCCAGGATACGTTTACGTCCCGCGAACCGGAGGAGGGAAGGCGTGAGCTACGAGACCGTCGACTGGGAGCACCGGGACGGAGTGGGTCAGATCACCCTGAACCGTCCCGAGACGGTGAACGCCTGGAACGGCCAGCTCGGCGAAGAGCTGGGCGAGGTGATCAACGAGCGCGCGGCCGATCCGCAGGTGCGGGCGGTGCTGATCCGCGGTGCGGGCAAGGGCTTCTCCTCGGGAGTGGACCTCAAGGGCGGCGGCCTCCGGGTGCACCCCACCGACGACCGACCCGACGTCCTCCACGAGCTCCACGACGTCTACCACCCGATCCTGCGGGGGGTCCGCAACCTCGAGAAGCCGGTGGTCGCCGCCGTGCACGGCGCCGCCGCGGGCATCGGCTGCTCGCTGGCCCTGGCCTGCGACCTGATCCTGGCCGCCGAGTCCTCCTTCTTCAGCCTGGCCTTCGTGCACATAGGCCTGATGCCCGACGGCGGCTCGACGCTGTTCGTGCCCGCCGCTGTGGGCAAGGCCAGGGCCTTCGAGATGGCGCTGCTGGGAGAGCGCGTACCGGCGCCCCAGGCGCGCGAGTGGGGACTGGTGAACTCGGTGCACGCCGACGAGGACCTGTTCGGCGACGCAGAGCGGCTGGTCGGGCGCCTGGCCGCGGGCCCCACGCGCTCCTACGCCGGGGCCAAGAAGGCCCTGAACGCCAGCCTCTACCCCCACTTGGAGGCCCAGTTCGACCTGGAGGCCGACCTCCAGCACGCGCTGGCCCGCACCGACGACTTCGTGGAGGGCGTCGGCGCCTTTCTACAGCAGCGAAAGCCGGATTTTACCGGGAACTGAGCCAACCCAGCCCCGGCGGCCACCGCGCCAGCACCGTCGCTCGCGGTTCCGGGCGGGACATGAATGTCCCCGCCCGGCGGCGGCATCCTAGGGCGGGACATGGATGTCCCCGCCCGGCGGCGGCATCCAAGGGCGGGGCACGATGTCCCCTCCGGCGAGGGAATCCCGTCCCGCGAAAGCATCGCCTGCCACGAAGTGGATTACGCGGGCAAGCGACGGATATGATGCCGCGGCCTTGCGCTCACGCCGCAGCACCCGCCTCCTGATCGCCCCCGCCGCGCTGGGCGCGGCCATGCTGGTGCTCCTGACGCTTGCCCCCGGGGCGATGGCCGACGTGTTCACCCCGGAGTCCGGTGGCTCGCCCAACGCGGACGACATCGACTCGCTCTACAAGATCGTCCTCTACGTCTCGATCCCGATCTTCCTGGTGGTCGAGGGCTCGCTGATCTGGGCGCTGATCAAGTTCCGCCAGCGCCGCGGCGGCCCCGAGCCGGAGCAGATCCGCGGGAACCATCAGCTCGAGCTGGGCTGGACGGCGGGCGCCACCGTGATCCTGGTGGTGCTGGCCGTGATCACCTTCGCCTACCTGGGGCCGCTCAAGAACCCGCCCGCCTCCGACGCCGACGGGCTCGCCCAGGGCGTCCAGGTGGCCTCGATCGACCAGCCCGCGCCGCCCAAGGGCGACGGGCAGCCGCTGACCATCGGGGTCAACGGCCAGCAGTACATATGGCGCTTCGAGTACCCCGGCCGGCGCGACGCCTACAGCTACTACCGCATGATCGTGCCGACCCATACCACGGTCCTCCTCAAGATCACCTCCTCCGACGTGGACCATTCCTGGTGGATCCCCAAGCTGGGCGGCAAGGCCGACGCCGTCCCCGGCCACACCAACCAGACCTGGTTCAAGATTGACAAGGAAGGCACCTACAAGGGCCAGTGCGCCGAGCTGTGCGGCGAGGGGCACGCCGACATGCGCGCCGCGGTCAAGGCGGTCAGCCCGCAGCGCTACAAGGCCTTCGTCGCGCGCCGCCAGCGCGAGATCACCGAGTCCCAGCGCGGCCTCGCCCAGCAGCGGCGCGAGCGCGAGGGCGCATCACAGCCAGGACATCGAGAGGACAACTAGATGGCCACGTCCGAGTACGCAGCACGGCCGCAGATCGCCAACCTCGTGCGCCCCGAGGTGGTCGAGCACGGGGTGCGCGAGGAGCCCGGCGGGTGGCTGAACTGGCTGACCACCACCGATCACAAGAAGATCGGGATCATGTACTTCTTCGTCACCTTCATCTTCTTCATCATCGGTGGCGTCGAGGCGCTCATCATGCGCCTGCAGCTGGCCCAGCCCAACGGCACGGTTGTCGACCCGAACACCTACAACGGGCTGGTCACCATGCACGGGACGACGATGATCTTCCTGTTCATCGTCCCGATCATGGCCGGGTTCGGCAACTACATGGTCCCGTTGATGATCGGGGCGCGGGACATGGCCTTCCCCCGCCTGAACGCGCTGTCCCTGTGGCTGCTGGTCGCCGGCGGCATCGCCTTCTACACCAGCGTCTTCTTCGAGCCGCCCCAGGCCGGATGGACCATGTACGCGCCGCTGTCCGATGACGCCTACATGCCCAGCGGCGGCGTGGACGCGTGGATCTTCTTGATCCACCTGTCGGGGATCTCCTCCCTGGTCGGGGCGGTCAACTTCGTGGCCACGATCCACAACATGCGTGCGCCCGGCATGAGCTGGGGCCGGATGCCGCTGTTCATCTGGGGCATCCTCATCTACGCGTACCTGCTCATCCTGGCGCTCCCCACGATCGCGGCGGCCGTCACGATGCTGCTCACCGACCGCCACTTCGGGACCGACTTCTTCGACCCCACCGGCGGCGGAGACCCGATGCTGTGGCAGCACCTGTTCTGGTTCTTCGGCCACCCCGAGGTCTACATCATGATCCTGCCGGGCTTTGGGATCATCTCCGAGGTCCTGCCGGTGTTCAGCCGCAAGCCGATCTTCGGCTACAAGGCGATAGCCGCGTCGACGGTCTCGATCGCGTTCTTGAGCATGCTCGTCTGGGCCCACCACATGTTCGCCACGCCCAGCCCGACGGTGGTGCTTGTGTTCTTCATGCTCTCCTCCTTTTTGATCGCGGTGCCCACCGGCATCAAGATCTTCAACTGGATCGCCACGCTGTGGAAGGGCTCGATCATGATGAAGACGCCGCTCCTCTTCTCCGTCGGCTTCCTCAGCACCTTCGTCATCGGCGGGATCACGGGCGTGATGCTGGCCGTCTTCCCGGTCGACTGGCAGCTGACCGACAGCTACTTCGTCGTGGCCCACATCCACTACGTCCTGTTCGGCGGGAGCGTGTTCACGATCTTCGCCGGGATCTACTACTGGTTCCCCAAGATGAGCGGCCGGCTGCTCGGCGAGGGACTGGGCAAGCTGTCCTTCTGGATGATGTTCATCGGGTTCAACCTGACCTTCTTGATTCAGCACTCGGCCGGTATGTCGGGCATGCCGCGGCGGGTCTACGACTATCCCGCGGACGCCGGCTGGACGACCTTCAACCTGATCTCCACGATCGGCTCCTTCATCCTCGGCATCGGGGTGATGGTCACCGTGGTGAACGTCCTCATCTCGATCAAGAAGGGCCAGAAGGCGGGCAACGACCCGTGGAAGGGCAACACGCTGGAGTGGTTCACCCAGTCCCCACCGCCGGAGAACAACTTCGACGTGATCCCGCGCGTGCGCTCGGTCGAGCCGATGAAGGACATCAGGCGTGAGGTGCAGCAGGCCAGTACGCCCGTCGGCACCGTCGCGCAGCCGGTAGCCTCCGGCACGTGAGCGTGCGCCCCTCCGCCGGCGCCCCCTCCGCCGGCGTCCGCTCCGCCGGGTCGGCTCCCGGCCTTGCCTCCGGCGTCCGCCAGGTCGTCTCTGACTACGTGGAGATGACCAAGCCGAAGGTCCAGTCGCTGCTGATCTTCACCACGGTCACGACCATGTACGTGGCCGGCGACCCGTCGGTCTCACTCGTGGCCCTGACGTGCGTGGGCGGGTACCTGTCGGCCGGGGGCGCCGGCGCCGTGAACC
>JBPCNQ010000012.1:0-11890 GCA_051001095.1 Thermoleophilaceae bacterium | reverse complement strand
GATCTGCTGGGCCAGCACATTCCATCGCGCCCGCGAGCGCTGCAGGCCGTTGAACAGCCACCGCTCCTGCTGGGCGCCGGTCAGCGTCCGGTTGGGGTCGGCCTGCTCGGGGTTTGGCGGCTTGTTGCCGTCGCCCGCGGCCTGGTCGTCGCGGAACTGGCGCGTATCCAGCACGTTGAACGACACCAGGTCGCCGAAGGGGACCCGGCGGTACAGGCGCATGTCGGGCCCGCGGGGGACCGAGCGGCGCCGCAGCGGCATGTGCTCGTAGTAGGCCTGATAGGCGGCGGCCCGGCGCTGCAGGAACAGCGCGGGATCCACGTTGTCCTCGGAGATCTCGTCGGCATAGTTGTTCTCCACCTCGTGGTCGTCCCAGGTGACCACCCACGGAAACGCCCTGTGCGCCGCCTGCAGATCGGAGTCGGAGCGGTACTGCGCGTGCCGGTTGCGGTAGGCGAGGAGGTCCATCACCTCGGGCGAGTTGTGCACCCGGACATTGCCGCCGGTGGCCACGTACTCGTTGGGCCCGTACTCGTAGATGTAGTCGCCCAGGTGGAAGACGACATCCAGATCCTCCTCGGCCAGGCGCCGGTAGGCCGTGTAGTAGCCGTGCTCGTACTGCTGGCAGGAGACGAAGGCGAAGTTCAGCTCGCGCAGCGCGGCGTTCCTCCTGGGCGCCGTCTTGGTCCGGCCGACCGGGCTGATCTCAGAGCCTGACTTGAAGCGGTAGAAGTACTCGCTTCCGGGATCGAGGCCATCCACCTCCACGTGCACGGAGTGGCCCAACTCGGGCCGCGCGGGCTCGGTGCCTCGGGCCACGACCTTCTTGAAGCGCTGGTCGGAGGAGACCTCCCAGCGCACCGGCACGGCGGCGTTCGGCATGTCCCCGCCGTTGAGCGGATCAGGGGCCAAGCGGGTCCACAGCACCACCCCGCGCGGCTCTGGATCGCCCGACGCCACGCCCAGCGAAAAGGGATACGCGCCGAAGCGCGGCGCGGCGATCGCCTTGTCGGTGAAAGGCCCGGCGCCGAGCACCAGCCCAGCTGCGCCTGCACCGCTCATCCCGACGAAGCGCCTCCGGCTCATCCGCCGATCCCAATTGCCGCTGACTGCCATCTGATCTCCCCTGCCGGGTTCGCTGACCCGATCCAGGCAATCAGCGACCGAGCGGAGGATGTGGCGCTGCGGTTACCGAGAAAAAGCCGCGGCGGTCACCCCTCGAACTCGGTCTCCAGCGTCATCTCTGCGACTCCGGCGAGCGCCTTGGACACCGGGCAACCCTCCTTGGCCTCCTTGGCGTGGGCCTCGAAGTGCTCCGCGTCGATTCCCGGCACCTTGCCGACGGTCTTGATGGCGGCCTTGGTGATCGTCGGCGCATCGTCGACGATCTTCAGCGTCACGTCCACGGTCGTCTTCACCGACTCGGGCTCGTGTCCGTGCTCGGCCAGGATGTTGCTCAGCGCCATCGAGAAGCAGGAGGCGTGGGCGGCCGCGATCAGCTCCTCGGGATTGGCACCGGCCTCGCTCTCGCCCTCGAAGCGGGACTTGAAGCTGAAGTCGCCCGATAGCGATCCATCGCCCACCTCGAAGTGGCCTCGGCCTCCCTTCAGGTCGCCGTTCCACTCCGCGTTCGCGGTGTTCGCCATCGTGTTCCTCTCGTCGTGGTCTGTGACTCGACCATGCTATTCGCGGCACGGCTAGCCATGGGGGGCAGCCGCGCCAAGCGGACTCAGGGCCGCCACGCGGCCGAGCAGCCAGGCGAACGACATCGCCACGGAGTGCTCAAGAAACGCCCGCCAGCCGTTCGGTTGAGGCCCAAGGAACGAGGAGCCCGGGGAGATGCCGATGAGTCCCCCGGCTCCGAAGGCCCGAATGAGGGAAGCCGGAATTGCGAACGACCATCAGAAGACAGCTCATGCTGCCCTTCGCCGCGGGCCTGGCCGCGCTCGCCGTCGCGATCGGCGTGGGCTTCGTCCTGGCCGCTCGCGGTGCCGCCAGCGACGAGCTGACCGCCGAGCCGGGCGTGCCGACATGCTCACCCGCGACACCGTCGACCAGACCCGTGACCGCCTCTCGGGCGACGCTCTGCTCCTCGGGCGCCTGCTTGTCTCGGGAAGTGAGCGGCCCGCGGCGCTGGAGAATCGCATCGTGCGGTTCTCGGTCGACCGCGACCTCTCCCACGTCTCGCTGGTCGACGCACGGGGAAAGCCGATCGGGGGCGACGGCCGCGCCCGGTGGGCGAACCTCGGCCTCGCCCGGCGCCTGCGGCGCCGGGCGGAGCGCACGGGCTCCCCGGCCTCCGCAACGGGCGTTTCCGACCGTGGCGAGCCTCTGATCCTCGCGGCCGCACGCGTGCGCGGCAAGCACGGCAAGCACGGCAAGCAGACCGTCCTGCTGGGCCGGGCGATAGATCGCGATCTGCTCGCGCCCGTCGAGCGCTCGTTGGCGTGCTGCTTCAGGTCGAAGCGCGTCCCCCGGCGGGCGTCCGCTGGCACTCGTGGCGCTCGACCTCGATCATTTCAAGGCACTCAACGACACGCACGGACACGCCTACGGGGACCGGGTGCTACGCCCGGCCGGGGCTCAGCTGCGTGGTCCGTCCGCGAGAGCGATCTCGCGGGCCGAGTGGGAGGCGAGGAGTTCGCGCTGCTCCTACCCGGTACCGACGCGAGCATGGCGATGGAAGTGGCCGAGCGGGCACGAACCGCCGTCGAGGCCGTCGAGATCGAGGGTGCGCGGGCCCCGCGGCCTGCAGGGGGAAGGGGGCAAGGGTGGAAACGGCGGCCCATCGGGCCGAGCTGGGAAACGTGGAGCCAGGGGTCCTGCGGGCTCGGCCGGGAAGCGGGGCGCTTCCGCAGGAGGGGCCGACCCAGCCTCCGGACCCGCCGGCCCGGCCGGCGAGCAAGGCTCGGCTGGAGCCCGGGGCAGGCCCGGGGGGGAGGGGTCCCGCGGAGCCCAGGGCGAGCGCGGTGAACGCGGACAACACGGCAAGAACGGAGGCCCCGGCGCCGACGGAGCCAGGGGCGACGCCGGGGCATCCGGCTCTCGGGGCGACTCCGGCGCTCAGGGGGCAGCAGGCGCACAGGGACTCCCAGGGGTACAAGGCGACGCCGGCGCCCAGGGCGCGACCGGGCGCAGGGCATCCAGGGCGAACTGGGTCCCGCCGGTCCTCAAGGGCCTCAAGGGCTTCAAGGCAAACCAGGCGCCCAGGGCCTCGACGGTCCGCAGGTCGCGGCCGGCCCCGCGGGATCGCAGGGGGACCCGGGGACCCAGGGCCGGGGCTCGCCACCTGGAGTCGCAAGCATCGGAGCAGCGTCTATGTGGCCTACCCCGGCACGGACCAGCTGATCGAGGTCTTCAGTCCCCGCGCCGGGGACGCTCGGAGGCTGGTCCTCGCGGGCGACGTCGGTGGGCGAGGTCTCCGCCACGGAGCCCGCCCCGCGGTCCCTCCACGCGCCCAGCGATCCTTCCGCTGAGCCGACCCGGCCTGCGCCGACCCGTAGCCAGTGTTTTCACAGCGCAGTTGTTTTTACTATGCTGGCCGTGAAATGCAGGGAGGCGCCATCCAGGACCAGCTTGCAGGGCCTGGCGCCCCGGAGTCCGCCGAGGGCTCTGGGGACAGGAGGCTCGTCGCGGTGGCGCACGCGATGAGCGAGACGCGCGCGCTTCGCGCCTTCTGGATCGCCGGCGCCGGCTTCCTGGCCGCGGCCGTCGCGGTGGCCGCGCTCAATGCGCTGACTCCCTTCGAGCGCGGATGGTGGCTGACCGCGTACCTGTTCCTGGTCGGCAGCGCCTCGCAACTGCTGCTCGGCTCCGGCC
Organism: Thermoleophilaceae bacterium; assembly: GCA_051001095.1. Lineage (GTDB taxonomy): Bacteria > Actinomycetota > Thermoleophilia > Solirubrobacterales > Thermoleophilaceae > JAAYBF01. The sequence goes on along the minus strand of JBPCNQ010000012.1, from coordinate 8,071 downwards.
AGTTCCTGCTCGCCGCCCGGCGCCACACCGCCGAGCCGCCGCCCAAGCTGCTCTGGACCCAGCTGGCGCTGTGGAACATCGGCGCCGCGACCGTTGCCGTCGCCGACATGACCCGCGTACTGCCCGCAGTCGACGCCGGCAGCCTCATCCTGATCGCGGCCCTCGCCCTCTTCCTGGCAGGCGTGCGGCACATCGGACGGGCGGCACACCTACGGGCGGCGGTGCTCCAGCGAGCCTATGCGGCCCTGCTCATCGTCCTGGCAGGGTTCGTCGTCCTTGGGACCTTCCTCGCCGGCGCGCTCCCGGGTCAGTAGCCGATGCGTGCCCATTCGCTGACCACCCCGACCGCTCACTGACCCGCAGCCGTGGTCAGCACAGCCGTCCTCGGCTTTCCCCGCATCGGTCCCCAGCGCGAGCTGAAATTCGCGTTGGAGGCGTTCTGGGCCGGCGAGAGCTCCCCCGCCGAGCTCGAGCGCGTAGCCGCCGAGCTGCGGAGCCTCCACCTGAGGACCGCGGCGGCGGCCGGGATCGACGTGCTGCCCTCCAACGACTTCTCGCTCTACGACCATGTCCTGGACACCGCCGTCATGGTCGGCGCCGTTCCGTCCCGCTTCGCGTCGCTCGACGGCCTGGAGCGCTACTTCGCCATGGCCCGCGGCACCGCCGAGTCGCGGCCGCTGGAGATGACCAAGTGGCTGGACACCAACTACCACTATCTGGTTCCCGAGGTCGATGCCGACACCCCGTTCTCGCCCCATCCCGAGAAGGCCCTGGGCGAGTTCGCCGAGGCGCTGGCCTGGGGCTGTCGCACCCGCCCGGTTCTGCTCGGGCCCGTTTCGTTCCTGCTGCTCGCCAAGTCGTCCGGCGCGGGCATACGTCCGCTTCACCTCCTCGACCGGCTGCTGCCGGCCTACGCGGAGGTCCTCGCCCGCCTGGCGGCAGGCGGCGTCACCGCGGTGCAGATCGACGAGCCGTGCCTGGTCGGCGACCGCACCGACGAGGAGATCACCGCCGTCGAACGTGCGTGGCGAGAGCTCGCCGGCGCCGCGCCCGCCCTCGAGCTCACGCTCGCCACGTACTTCGGCGGCCTCGGACCGCACCTCCAGCGCGTGCTGCGCCTGCCGGCCCGCGAGTTCCACCTCGACCTCGTCCGGGCCGGTGATCAGTTGGCGCCCGCGCTGGACGCCCTCGACCCCGAGGCGCGGCTCTCACTTGGCGTCATCGACGGGCGCAACATCTGGGCCGGCGACCTCGACGCCGTCCTGGACCTTGTCGAGCCGGTCGTCGACCGGCTCGGTGGCGACCGGGTGGGCCTGGCCCCCTCGTGCTCGCTGCTGCACGTCCCCTACACCGTGGCAGGCGAGGAGAGCCTGGACCCCGAGCTGCGCTCGTGGCTCGCCTTCGCCGACGAGAAGCTGCTGGAGCTGCAGACGCTCAAGGCCGCGGTGGGCGCCGGGTCGGCCCGCCGCGACGATCTGCTCGGACCGAGCCGGCGCGGGCTGGCCAGCCGGCGTGGCTCCGACCGGGTCCACAGCTCCGCGGTCCCGGACCGGCTGGAGGCCACCCGCGATGCCGACTACGAGCGCCGATCGCCGTACGCGACACGGGCCCCGCTGCAAGCCGAGCGGCTCGGGCTCCCGCAGCTGCCGACCACGACGATCGGGTCGTTCCCCCAGACGCAAGAGATCCGCCGGGCGCGTCGTGATCTGGGCCGGGGGGCGCTGGCCACGGACGAGTACGAGCGCTTCCTGGAGCGGGAGATCAGCATGGTGATCGAGCGCCAGGAGCGCCTCGGGCTGGACGTGCTCGTCCACGGCGAACCCGAGCGCAACGACATGGTCCAGTACTTCGCCGAGCAGCTGCAGGGGTTCGCCGCCACCCGGGACGGCTGGGTGCAGTCCTACGGCTCTCGTTGCGTCAAGCCCTCGATCCTCTTTGGCGACGTCGCACGCCCCGAGCCGACGACCGTGCGCTGGTGGCGCTTTGCCCAGGGCTGCACGCAGCGTCCGGTAAAGGGCATGCTCACCGGCCCGGTCACCATGCTGCAGTGGTCCTTCGTGCGCGACGACCAGCCGCGCGCGGACACCTGTGCGCAGCTCGCGCTGGCGGTCCGCGACGAGGCGCTGGATCTTCAACGTGCCGGCGCCGCCGTCATCCAGATCGATGAGGCGGCACTGCGGGAGGGACTTCCGCTGCGGCGTGACGAGCACTCTGACTACCTGCGCTGGGCAGTCGACTGCTTTCGCCTGGCCGCCGGCGGCCTCGACGACCGCACCCAGGTGCATTCACACATGTGCTACTCGGACTTCAACGCCATCCTCGATGAGATCGCCCGTATGGACGCCGACGTGATCTCGATCGAGGCGTCGCGCTCGGACATGGCCCTGCTCGACGCCTTCGGCGAGGTCGATTACCCCAACCAGATCGGCCCGGGCGTCTATGACATCCACTCTCCCCGCGTCCCGTCGGTAGAGGAGATCGAGGACCTCCTCGAACAGGCCGAGCGCCGCATACCCCGCTCGCAACTGTGGGTCAACCCGGATTGCGGGCTGAAGACCCGCGGGTGGGAGGAAGCCGGCCCCGCCCTCGAGAACCTCGTCACGGCCGCGGGCCGTCGACGCGCCGGCCGTCCCGGATGAGGTCCAGGCCTCAGCGCAGCTGCTCCCGTTCGACGAGCGCGCGCTCACCTGCGGTGAGCGCTCCGTCGCGCGGCGCCGGATGATGAGGCGAGCGCTCACGAACCCGTTTTCCTAGCCGCGCTATGCAAAGCTGTCGCCGTGGACACCCCTGCGACTCACCCGGACGACCCGCTCGCCCAACCCACCCGGGCTCGTTTGTTCTCGTTCCTCGGCGAGCTCAAGCAGCCCGCCCAGACCGAGGAGCTCGCCGAGCACGTCGGGCTGCACATCAACGGCGTGCGCGTTCATCTAGAGCGGCTCCGCGTGGCTGGACTGGTCACGCGCACGCGCGTGCGTCAGGCCATCGGACGCCCCCGCGACGAGTGGGCGATCGCGCCCGACGCGCGACCCGGCGGCAATTCGCCAAGCGCCTATGCCGACCTCGGGCGCTGGTTGGCGAGGGCCATCCAGCCCACCAAGGCCCAACTGCGCGATATCGAGGCGACAGGCCGGGAAATCGGGCGAGAGCTCGCTCCGCGAGGGAGCCGGGCCCCCAACGACGACGCCATGCAGACCACGCTGACCGCGATGGGATTTAAGCCCCACCGCAGCAACGCGCCTGCGCCCCGCGCCGTCTACATGCTGGGCAACTGCCCGTATCGCGACGCGGTGCGCCAGAGCCAACCGGTCGTCTGCACCCTGCACCGCGGGCTTACACGCGGACTGCTCGACGTCCTGGAGCCGACCGCGCACCTGGCCGACTTCGTGCCCCGAGACCCCGATACCGCCGGCTGCCTCATCGAGATCGAGGGCGTCGCCACGTCCGCCGAGGTCTGACCCCTGCAGCACGTGCCCCGCAGCACTTCGCCCTCCGCTCCGACCGAGGGCCCCAGGTCCACCAAGGCCACCGGTCGTCGCTCTCGAGCGCGTCGACAGGCGGGGGACGCTCGGCGTCCCAGCGATGTCCTGGCCGCCTTCTTCGCGGTGGCGGTCGGCTACCTGCTTGCCGCCGCGGCGGCCGGCGTCGTGGACGTGGTCACCGAGATCGCGTGGGCGCACTGGCTGGCCCTGCACCTCGCCCTGCTCGGGGGCATCTCCCAACTCGTGCTCGGCGCCGGGCAGTTCTTCGTCTGCGCGTTCCTGGCCACCGACCCGCCCTCCCGCCGGCTCGTCGGCGCCCAGCTCGCGACGTGGAACGCCGGGACGCTGCTCGTCGCGGTCGGCGTGACCGCGGGCCTCTCCCCACCCACCGAGGTGGGCGGCGCGCTGATCATCGGCGCGCTGGGTCTCTTTGCCGCCTCCCTTTGGCGCATGGAGCGCAGGTCGCTGCAACGCGCGCGCTGGGCGGTGCGCTGGTACTACGCCTGCGCGTCGTTCCTCGTCCTCGGCGCCGTGGCCGGCGTCCTGCTGGCGAGCGGTGTGCCCTGGCCGTTCGAGCGCCTGCTGGGGGCCCATCTGGCGCTCAACCTCGCCGGCTGGCTCGGCACCGCGATCGTGGGCACGTTGCACACCTTCTTTCCGTCCCTGACCCACACGCGCCTGCGGTTCACGCGCCTGCAGGGTCCCACCTTCACCGCCTGGCTGCTGGGCGTAGTCGGGCTCGCCGCGGGCTACGGACTGGGAGCCGGCCCGGTGGCCACCGGAGGCTGGGTCGCGCTGGCGGCGGCCGCTGCCCTGCTGGCCGCGAACCTGCTCGCCAGCGCACGCGCCAGCACGTCAGCTCTCGGGCTGCCGGCGCGCCTTGTCGCCCTCGGGCAGGTCTTCCTGGCGACCGGCCTCGTCGTAGCGCTCGGGACCGTCCTGGCAGAGGGACCCCGGGTGCCGTTCGCGGACCCGTACCGAGAGGTGCTCGCCGTGCTGCTCGTCGCCGGCTGGATCGGCCTGACGGTGTCCGGTGCACTGCTGCATCTGCTCACCGTGCTCCAGCGTGTCCGTCGCCTGACGGTGGCCATTTGCCTCCCGCGCCCGGGGCGCGACCGCCTGCTCAGCTCTCTGGCCGCCCTGGGGGTAGGCGCACTGGCGCTGTCACAGCTCCCGGGGCTGCACGCGCTCGGCGTCCCGGCCGCGGTGACGATCCTCGCCCTCGCCGCGCCGCTGGCGGGGCGGGTCCTCGTGCTCTCGCTGCGCACGCTGCTCGAGTCCCGGATGCAGGAACCGTGAAGCGCAGCCCGGCCCTTACAGCCCTCTCCCGTGACCATCACCACGCGTTGGTGGTGGCCCAGCGCCTTACGCGTGCGCAGCCCGAGTCCGCCGACGCAGCCACTCGTGGCTTCCTCGCTTTCTGGCAGCCTGAGGGTCAGACCCATTTCCGCCTGGAGGAGGAGGTGCTGCTTCCCGCCTACGCCGCCTATGGGGATCCCAGCCACCCCGCCGTCGTCCAGACCCTCGTCGACCACATCGTCATCCGCCGCGACGCGCAGATCGTCGAGCGCGACCCCACGCTTGCGAGCCTCATCGCCCTCGGCGTTCGGCTCGCCGCCCACGTCCGCCACGAAGAGCGCCGGCTGTTCCCGCTCATCGAGCAGGCTGTCCCCGCCCCCGAGCTCCAAGCCCTCGCCCACCGACTCGACTCTCCCACGTGATCCTCGAGTCGGCGAGAAGCCACCCGCAGCCATCCCCACTCCTCCTAGTCTTTAAGCCGTGAGCCTCCCCGGTCCCTCACGCCCCGCGGGAATCGAGGGCAGCCCGCTTCCCGGGCCCTACCCGGTGGGCACCTACGCGTCCCAGCTCAAGGGCCGGTTGCGCCGGTTCGCCAAGGTGCAGGTGTTCGGCGAGGTGTGGAACGTGGGCGGCTCGCGCGCGAAGGTCTACTTCGAGCTGCGCGACGAGCGTGGCGCGTTGCCCTGCTCGATGTGGCGCGACGACTTCGAAGCGCTCGCCCTGGCCGAGGGCTCCCTGGCCGACGGCGCCCAGGTCGTGCTCGCCGGCGGCACCGACTACTACGAGGGCAGTCGTACCTCCTCGCCCTCGTTCACCTTCTTGGCCAAGAGCCTGCGGGTGGCCGGGGAGGGCGATCTGCTGGCCCAGCTTCACCGGCTGCGAAGGCGCCTGGACGCCGAGGGCCTGTTCGCGCCCCAGAAGCTGCTCGCGCGCCCCGTCCTCCCCCGCACCATCGGCGTGGTGTGCGGTGAGACCGGCAAGGCGCGCGACGACGTCCTGGCCGGTCTTAAGCGCCGCGGCTGGCGGGGTCGCCTGGTGTGGGCGTTCGCCCCCGTACAGGACCGCCGGGCCGCCCCGGCGATCACCACGGCGCTACAGGATCTGGCCGCCACCGGCGGGGTCGAGACCATCGTGGTGGCCCGCGGCGGGGGCTCGCTGGCCGACCTGTTCGCCTTCTGCGACGAGACCCTGTGCCGCACGGTAGCTCTGCTGGCCGTCCCGGTAATCGCCTCGGTGGGCCACCACACCGACCGCACGTTGATCGACGACGTGGCCGCGGTGGCGTGCTCCACCCCCACCCATGCCGCCGAGCAGGCGGTGCGCATCCACTGCACCGAGGCCCGCGGGGACCTGGTCCGCAGCGCCACGCGACTGCGCGACTGCGGCAACCGGGGCGTGGTGGCGCGGGCGCGGCGCCTGGCCGAGCTGATCCGTGCGCCCGCCGAGCACGTGGCCCGCGAGCGCCGGCGGCTGCACCAGCAGCTGCGCGAGCTGCGGGCCGCGGGAGCCCGGCGAAGATCTGAGTACGAGCGCGGCGCCCGCACGCGGCTGATGGTGCTCGAGCGCAAGGTGGCCGCCGCGGCCGGGCCGGACGCCGAGCGCCGCCGGCGCGACCTGGAGCGCCTTCGCCTGGCCCTGGACGCGAACGACCCGAAGCGCACGCTCGCCCGCGGCTACGCGCTGGTCACCGACCACGACGGGGAGCTGGTGACCTCCGCCCAGGCCGCGCGCGCCGCCGGACGTGTGTCCGTCCGCTTTCGCGACGACGCTGTGGACGCGACGATCGAGGACCGGTGAGCGAGCCACCCCGAAGCTACGAGTCCGCCGCAGCGCGGATCGAGGAGATCATCAAGCGCCTGGACTCGGGCCAGGCCGGCCTGCGCGAGACCCTGGACCTGGTGCGCGAGGGACGGGCGCTGGTGGACTACTGCGCCACCGAGCTGGAGGCGGTGGGACAGGGCCTCGAGGAGCTCCGGCTCGATGAGCTGGTGGCGCGCCTCGAGAGCCGGCAGGCGACCGACGGCGGGCCGCAGGGCGAGCCGGAGGACTAGTGCCTTTGGGACCGGGAGCCCCGGCCCCGACGGTGCCTTGATTCGTATCATCGCGATTCAACGGGCCGGCTGACCACCCGCACGGGCTCCAGACCCCGTCACACCGCCAGTCGGTCGACGTCCGCCTGATTGGCGGGGTCCACCCTGTAGAGGCCCAGGACATCGTCGAAGGCTCGGTCGGGCGACAGTATCGTGCCAAGGTTGCGCCCAAGCGCACCGCCGCGAACTGGGCGTCGCGTGCATCGAGGCGGTGGTGTGCCTCGAACAGATCGAGGCCCAGTGACGCGTCGTCGGCGTTCACCTCATGGATCACGCACAGCGACGCCGCGTGGCGCGCTGCGAGCGCCGCCGCGGACCGATCGCCCGTGCGTCGCAGGCGAACATGGGCCAGCTCCTGAGGGAGGTCGGCGCTCGCCTCGCCTCGCAGGGCTCCCGCTGCCGCTGCCCGCACGATCGCCTGGCATGGCGCACGGAGGGCATGCTCCCGGCCCACGCGTGCGCGAGCACCGCCCGGCCCAAGCCCTACTGTGCCGCCTTCTTCGCCTCCTCGAGCTCCTTGGTCGCCGTCTGGGTCTGATTTGGGATGGCCAGCCGCCGCTCCAGGATGGGCACCGCCTCGGCCGGGCGGCCGGCCAGGCGCAGGGAGCGACCCAGGTTGTAGAGGGCGAACCCGTAGTTGAGCTCCTTCGAGTCGGTCGGATAGGAGGCCACGGCCTTCTGGAGGATGGGGATCGCCCCGTCGTAGTCACCGCGGTTCATCAGCGCGAAACCCTGGCGGTTGAGCTGGGCCCCGCTGCCGGACACAGGCTTCGAGGTCCCGGGTGCCCCCGGAGTCGTGGTCGGCGGCGATCCGGGGGTCCCCTGCTGTCCAGCGGCCGGCGGCGCCTGGGGCTCGTTCCGCGGCGAGGTGGCCGTGTCCGTTCTCGGGGCCCGCGCCTTCGGCGCCGCGGAGGCGCCGGTGGCCTTCTCGTCGCCCCCCCTCGTCAGCGCGAAGGCGGCGCCGGCCACCAGCAGCAGGGCGACCAACGCCGCGGCGGCCGACAGCCACGGCTTGCGTGTCCGGTGGGTCACCGGCCGGGCCGGTGAAGGTGGCGGATCGGCCCCCGGGCGAGGGTCTGGCGCCGGGACGGGCGCGGGTGAGGGCCGGGAGGGGCCCTTCGGCGCCCGCTCCAGCGTCGCCCGCAGCTCGGCGGCCAGCTCCCCGGCCCGGTGCTGGCGATCCTCGGGGCGCAGCGACATGCC
>JBPCNQ010000011.1:0-7708 GCA_051001095.1 Thermoleophilaceae bacterium | reverse complement strand
TGCACGGAAAGGTCGTCGCCGTCACCGGTGCCGCCAGAGGCATCGGGCTGGCGACCGCGCGGGCCCTCTCGGCCAAGGGCATGAAGGTGGCCATCGGCGACCTCGCCAAGGCCGACTCCGACAAGGCCGCCGCGTCGGTCAACGGAGCCCGCGCCTTCGAGCTCGACGTGACCGACTCCGGGTCCTTCGCGCGCTTCCTCGACGACGCCGAGGACGCCCTCGGCCCCATCGACGTGCTGGTCAACAACGCGGGCATCATGCAGCTTGGGCCGTTCGTGGACGAGTCGGAGGCCACCGCCCACCGCCAGGTGGACATCAACGTGCACGGCGTGCTGAACGGCATGCGGCTGATCCTGCCGCGCTTTCAGGTGCGGGGCAGCGGCCACCTGGTGAACATCGCCTCCACGGCGGGCAAGGCCGGGATCCCCGGCGGGGCCACCTACTCGGGCACCAAGCACTTCGTGGTGGGCACCAGCGAAGCCGTGCGGCTGGAGCTGCGGGGCACCGGCATCGAGATCTCGTGCGTGATGCCCGTGGTGGTGAACACCGAGCTGGCCACCGGACTGACCGAGGCCCGCGGGATCAAGAACGTGAGCCCCGAGGACGTGGGCGAAGAGATCGCCTCCGTGCTTGCCGAGCCCCGCTTCGACGTGTTCGTGCCCCACTCGGTGGGGCGCATCACCAAGACCATGGGCGTGCTCCCGCGCGGGGCCCGCGAGGGCGTGGCCCGGGCCCTGAAGGCCGACCGCGTGTTGTCCCAGGTGGATACGAAGGCGCGCGAGGCCTACGAGCTGCGCGCCAGCCGCTCGGACCCGCGCCTGGAGCCCGCCGACGAGGACAAGCAGCTGACGCCGGGGGAGTAGGCGTGGGGGTGTTCAAGGCCGGTGTCGTGGGCGCCGGCACCATGGGCGCAGAGATCGCCCAGGTGATCGCCTCCGCGGGCGTGCCGGTGGTGCTCAAGGACACCGAGCAGAGCTTCGTGGAAGCGGGCCTGGAGAAGGCCGGGCAGATTACCGGAGACCAGTTGGAGGGTCTGGTCGACAAGGGGAAGATCACCCGGGAGCAGGCCGACTCACAGGCCGAGGACATCGTGGGTGCGATCACGGGCGCCACCGACTACGCCGGCTTCGGCGACGTCGACTTCGTGATCGAGGCGGTGCCCGAGCGCATGCCGGTCAAGCAGTCGGTGCTGGCCGAGCTCGACGCGGTCTGTCCGGGGCACGCGATCCTGGCTTCGAGCACCTCCTCGCTGTCCATCACCGAGATGGCCGAGGCCACCCGGCGCCCCGGCAAGGTGGTGGGCTTCCACTTCTTCCACCCTGCGTCGATGATGCGGCTGATAGAGGTGGTCGAGGGCGAGGACACCTCCGAGGAGACGCTGCAGGCGGCCACGAACTTCGCCGGCCAGATCCGCAAGACCGCCATCCGCTGCGCCGACGCGCCCGGGTTCGTGGTCAACCGGATCCTGAGCTCCGCGACCGCGGAGGTCTGGAAGGTGACCGACGAGGAGGGTCTGGGCGGCCAGGAGGTCGACAGGATCATCCAGGAGGATCTTCCCCGTGAGCAGGCGGTGCCTGCGAACGAGGACCTTTCCCCCAAGGACACCCTGGTCCAGCGCACGTCGCTCAAGACCCTGGTGGAGGCCTGCCTGGTGCTTCAAGAAGGCGAGTCCTCGGCCAAGGACATCGAGATCGGGATGATGATGGGCGCCGGCATCCTGCCCGGGCCCTTTACCCGCGCCGACCGGCAGGGGCTCGACACGCTGCTGGAGTCGCTGGAGCGAGCCCGCTCGGATTGGGGCGAGTCGTTTAAGCCGCCGCTCATCCTGCGGCGGCTGGTGGGGCAGGGGCGCCTGGGCCAGAAGAGCGGTCAGGGCTTCTTTGCCTATCCACGACCGGACGAGGGCCAGTCGCGCGAGACCATCGCCCTGGAGACGTGCGCAAGCCCCCGGCTCGACCGGGTGCGCACCGACAGCGATCCCCGCGGCGACATCGGCATCGTATGGCTCACCCGCGCTCCGGCCAACCCGCTGTCGCCGCAGATGATCGCCGAGCTCGCCGACCTGTGGGCAGAGGTCGACGGCAAGCTCCGGGCGGTGATCTTCGCGAGCTCGACCATCTTCACCTTCTCCGCGGGAGCCGACATCAAGCAGTTCGCCAAGATGTCGCCCGACACCGAGGGCCGGGACCTGATCGACGCGGCGCACGCCTTCATGCGGGCCATGGAGCGGTCCTCGACGGTGACCATCGCGGCGGTCAACTCGCTCGCCTTGGGCGGGGGCTGCGAGCTGGCCATGGCCTGTGACCTTCGCCTGGCGGCCCAGTCGGCGTCCTTCGGTCAGCCCGAGGTCAACCTGGGCATCATCCCAGGCTTCGGGGGCACCCAGCGGCTGCCGCGGCTGGTGGGGGAGGCCAAGGCGCTGGAGATGAACCTGCTGGGCGAGCCGATCGGAGCCTACGAGGCGCTCGAGCTCGGGCTGGTCAACCAGGTGGTCCCCGACCACGAGCTCTTCGACACCGCCCTGTCCTGGGCGCGCAAGCTCGCCGGACAGGCGCCTCTGGCGGTCCAGCAGATCAAGCGGGTGTCCGCCGCGGGCGACATGGAAGAGGGGATAGAGGAGGAGCAGCAGGGCTTTAGCGCCGTGTTCGGATCCGAGGACGCCAAGGAGGGGATCGGGGCATTCCTAAGCAAGCGTCAAGCCGAGTTCAAGGGTCGGTAGGCGCGGGGCGGCTGGCCGAGCTGCTGCGCTCGGCCGGGTCCGCCGTCGTGCTCACCGGGGCGGGCATCTCCGTGCCCTCGGGCATCCCGGACTTCCGCTCCCCGGGGACGGGGCTGTGGGAGAACGTAGATCCCATGGAGGTCGCCCACATCGACGTGTGGCGCCGTGACCCGGACCGCTTCTGGCGTTTCTACGGACAGCGGTTCGCTTCCCTGAAGGACATCCGGCCCAACCGCGCCCACGAGGTGGTGGCCGAGCTCGAGCGGCGCGGCCTGATCCAAGGGGTCATCACCCAGAACATCGACCGCCTGCACCGCGCCGCGGGCAGCGAGCGCGTGGTGGAGGTCCACGGGTCGATCGAGTGGAGCCACTGTCCGATCTGTGGCTCCCGGTTCGGCCTCGAGCGGATGGTGGAGATGATCGCTTGTGCCCCCGGGGCGCCCGAGTGCCCGTCGTGTGTGACCCCCCTCAAGCCCGAGGTCGTGCTCTTCGGTGAGATGCTGCCCGAGGCGGCGATGGTGGAGGCCCAAGACCTGGCCTGCGGCACCGACCTGATGGTCTGCATCGGCTCATCGCTGACCGTGCACCCAGTGGCGGGCCTGCCCGACGTGACGGTGCGCGGGGGCGGGCGCCTGGCCGTGATCACCGGGAGCGAGACGCCGTATGACGCCGAAGCCGAGGTGCGGCTGGGCGGGGACGTGGTGGACGAGCTCGAGGCAGTGCTGGCTGCCCTCTGAGCTCCTGGCTCAGTCGTACGAGGCGCTCAGGTGGATGTAGCGCCCGTCAGCGCCGCCGACCTCCCTGCCGTTGATCCAAGCTCGGCCGCCCCGGGGAGAGGAAAGGCGGCGGCGGGGCCGCTGGACAGGCCCTCGGAGCGCCCGCTTGTCGCGAGCCGGAGATCGGCGGTGCGGTGTCACGTTCCCCATCTTGCCTGCTGGCATCGCCTTCTCCTATCGCCCGATGGGCCAAAGTTGCCCGCCGTCGGCTGGACGGGTATATGGAGCACCGTAGGCCCAGGACGCGGGCCGCGGATGAAGAAGTTGTTGCCTGCCCGGATATTCGGGTCAGGCGTCCGAGCCCAGGCGGTGCGCCCTCAGGGCTGCCTCCATCCGCCCGACCGCACCCGCCACGGCCTGCTGGGAGGCCTCGTCCAGCTGACCCCGCAACGCCGTGCTCGCGGCCGTGCCCACCGGGGAGCGGTCGGCGTCGAGGGCGGCGCGGCGTGTCTCAGGAATCCCCGGCAGCTCCGCCAGCAGGCTCTCGAGGCGCGATCCGCGCCTGCAGCGCGGCCTCGCGATCGCGGGCGGCCTCGAGGTCGGCCCGCGCCCGCAGCACCAGTTCCTCGCAGGCCAGCGGCGCCTCGCGCCCCCCGAGCAGGGAGGCGAAGCGCTATCACCGTCACCCGCGAGGTGGGCACCGGCTCGGGCTCGGCCTGCTCGACGGCCTTTCCCCTTCGGCCCCGGAGCATCCTGCGCCGGGGGCAGCCAGCGTGGCCAGGACCAGGACGCGCTCGATCTCCTCGCCGCGCGGCCGGCGCACGACGAAGCGGCCGTCGGCGGGACCGAGCAGGAACCCGAACTCGAGCTGGACGAAGCCGAAGAGGGATGACCCCCGGGCGCTCGTGGCCCCGGACCCCCGCGAACCATGGCCGGGCCGGGCACCGGAGAGCTACTCGCCGCGATGGGCGTCAGAGGCCCGCGTGCCCTCGGCGGGCAATGCGTACTTCGAAGGCGAGGTGGGCACGACCGGGTTGTCGATCTTGCGCAGCTGCTTGAGCAGGTCCGACCACTGGCCCGGCTTGAGCACGGCCAGGGCTTGGCGGCCGAGCTTCTTGTTATCTCCGAACAGCGGCTGGAAGCCCACGTGGATGTGGTCGTTGTGGTCGCCCATGGCGAAGGTGTTCTGGCCCAGGTCGAGTAGGGAGATGATCTGGTGGGGGGTGATCGTGCCCTGCAGGCGCATCAGGCGACGTACCGTCTGCTCGGTGATGCCGCCGGGCTCCTGGTGGCCGACGATCGGCGTGCCGTTGATGGCCGAGATGTCCACCGCATTGCCGGAGGAGTGCTCGGACACGTTGCCCGAGGCGGTCAGGAGGCCGTGGTTGCCCCTGAGGCTCGAGACCGTCGGGCGCAGCCCGGACTCGGACAGGTAGGCAAGCGTGGCCAGCACCCGGCGGTCGATCTGGCCCGACCGGATGTCGTCCCGGCCACTCGGGTAGATGTCGATCCTGCTGTCGGACAGGACCCGCTTCTCGAGCAGCGGCTTGGGCAGCAGGATGATCTGGCCGATCGAGAGGCCGTCGGAGTCCGCGCCTCCGTACAGCACGTTGCGACCGGATGCGCGGTACACGGCGGTGGCCTCCAGCAGCTTCCAGCCGTCGAGGATCGGCTTGGGGTCGATGTTGGGGGCACCCTTGCCCGCGGGGCGGATGGCGAAGCTCAAATGCGATGCCTTGCCCGGCTCGTTGCGACCGATCCGGCCCAGGATGGTGCCGCCGATCACCCTCGAGCCCTTCTTGAGGCGGCTCAGCCGGACGTTCTTGGCGTTGGCTCCGAAGGGCCGGGAGAAGTAGTTCTTGTAGGTCTCGAAGGCGCCACCCTTGGCGGCCTTGGAGTCCAGCAGCTGGTCCAGGCCGCCGTTGTCGCGCGCCTCGGGCATGTCCGGATGGGCGAACAGGCGCTCCTTGACCGGGACGGTGGCCGCGGGCTGCGGGGTGTCGACCGCCTTCTTCTTCGGCTTGGGGCGGTCGGCCGCGGCCTTGCCGGGCTGGCGACCGGCGGAGGCGGACTTGGTGGGCTTGGGGTCCTTGGCGCCGGCGTCGGCGTTGGCCTTGACGGCCTGCGCGGAGCGCTTGGGGTCGGCCGTGTCGGCCGCGTCCTGCTTGGGCACGGGGTAGTTCTTGGCGGTCGAGCCCAGGCCGGAGTAGGAGTAGCGGTTGCCGTACACGTCCTGAAGTACGACGTAGCGGCCGAGCTTCTTGTTCTGCCCGATCTCCTTGACCTCGCCGTCGTTGGTGGCCACCACAGGGGAGCCCTGGCGGGCGAAGATGTCGATGCTCGACCGGTTGTCGTCGGACGAGACCACGTTGGCCGCGTTCTGGCCGCGCTTGACCCGCTTGGTGGCCTCCTTCTCCTGGAGGTCGTCGGCGTAGCGGGCGCGGGAGGCGACGGGGAAGCGCCCCTCGGTCAGCCCGGTCAGCGACCCGACCAGGTCGGCGGGGACACCGGCGATCAGCTTGGCCCTGAGCATCACCGAGTCGACGTACCAGCCGGCGTGGTTGTAGGCAAACACGGCTCGGCGGGCGTCCTTCTCATAGCCGGCGGCCTTGAGGTAGCGCGCCGCGGAGAAGATCGCATCAACAGGATTAAACGGATCCTTCTTGCCGTCCTTGTTCGCATCCACCCCATACATCCGAAAGGTCGAAGGAATGAACTGCATCCACCCCAGGGCGCCGGCCGAGGACACGTTGAGGTTGCGCCCGTAGTCGGTCTCGATCTCGTTGATCGCGGCCAGCACCTCCCAGCGCACCCCGTACTGGATGCCCGCGGCCTGATAGATCGGCAACAGGAACACCGGCACCCGGAACTTGCGGATCACGAAGTTCGGGACACCCGACGCCGAGGAGGGGCCGGGGAGCGTGTCCATCAGGCCCGGGTTGCCGAGCGAAGGGGAGCCGTCCGGGTTGCGAAGCGGTGTGGCCTTGGCCTTCTTGCGCCCCTTCTTCCCGTTGCCGGGCCCACCACCCTTGAGGTCCGCTCGAGGGTCACCCTTGCCGGGGTCCGTGGAGCCGCCACCGCCCTTGGCGCGCCGTTTCTTCTCGGCGGCCTTCTGGTCGGGCGTGGCCTTCTTCTTGGAGCCGCCGCGCTCCTGCTCCTTGCCGCCGCCCGGCTTGGGGGCGACGCCGGGCTGGGGGCGCCCCGGGGCGGGAGCGGGAGCCGGACTCGGCGCCGGAGCCGGCGCCGGAGCTGGAGCCGGCTTGCCGGAGGGGGGAGCGGGAACGGCCGGAGTCGGGCAGTCGCCGGGCACAAGGGGCGGCAGGACGCCCTTCACGATCTCGCACAGCGGGTCCTGAGCCGCAGCCGGATAGGTGAAGGCGGTCAGTCCAGCAACCACAAGGAGTCCTGCGCTCAGCAGGAGGTAGAGCAGCCGCGTCTTCATTGCCTAGTTCCCAGTCTCCCTCCCGGGAACCCCACACCGGAGCCCCTCGGACGCGGAGAAGCTATCAGATGCCCGCTGTCGCGTGTGCAGGCTCTGCAGGGACTTCATCCCAGAGCAACAGCCGCCGCCGTTGTGGATGCCTCGCCCTCGCCGTTGGAGGTGCCTCACCACCCTGGTCCCGTGCCCGGCCTCGCGCGCGGGAAGGCCCCTTGCCTGGACAGGGCGGGGATCAGGCCTCCCGGCGGCTACCTAACCCTGAAGATGACCCTCAGATAAGGTGCCACCCGGCCGCTGACCCCGCGTGCGGTACCCTCCCGCCGGTGAGCGAGAACCCCGAGCAAAGCCTCGTCGATCGCCTCTCTCGCCAAGGTGAGGAAGCTCTCGGCCGCATGGCCGAGGAGCTGGCGGCCAGCTCGGTGGTGAGCCGGGCCATCAGCGGTGCCTTCGGGGCTCGCGAGAAGGCGGTCCAGGCCCAGGAGGCCGCGATGGGGGCCCTCAACATTCCCTCCGCGGCGGATATCGAGCGCCTGACGCGTCGCCTGCGGTCGGTGTCCCAGCGCCTCGAGGGCATCGAGGACGCCCTCGATCGCCTGGAGCAGAAGGCCCAGGCCGCCGTCCGCGCCGCCCACGAGGACGACTCGGCCGAGCTGGGCCCGCGGTTGGACGAGATCGCCAACGACCTCTCCAGGCTGCGCGAGGCCGTAGCGCCCGCCGCCGAGCCCGTTCCCCGCGCCCAGGAGCGGCTGACGGTCACCGACGCCGTCGACTGAACCGGCATCGTGCCGGTGTCACTGGGGAATCTCGGATGCCGGCGGGCACCATAGACTGGGG
>JBPCNQ010000010.1:0-13234 GCA_051001095.1 Thermoleophilaceae bacterium | reverse complement strand
GGATCCGGCTGGGCTGGGTGGTGGCCCCGCCTCCCGTCCTCGAGAAGATCAACGTGGGCAAGCAGGGTACGGACCTGTGCACCTCGACGCTGTCCCAGCTCATGGTCCAGGCCTACTTCGAGCGGGGTGACTGGGAGGAGTACGTCCACGCCCTCAGCGATGTCTACCGCCCCCGCCGCGACGCGATGCTGGACGCGCTGGGCGAGTACTTCCCGCGCTCGGCGGAGTGGAACCGGCCGGCCGGCGGCATGTTCGTGTGGGCCACCCTGCCCGACTACATCGATACCACTGACCTGCTCGCCCGCGCCCTGCGCGACAACGTGGCCTTCGTTCCCGGGCAGGGCGCCTTCCTGGATGGCCGCGGCCGAAGCTCGATGCGGCTGAACTTCTCGGCTTCGAGCGAGGACCGGATCCGGGAGGGCATCCGCAGGATCGGGCAGGTGATCGACGAGCAGATGGACCTCTACGGGACCCTGACTCAAGAGATGAAGGCGCTGAGCGCCGAGGAGATCGAGGCTGCACGGGAGGCCAAAGACGTGGAGAAGGGCGCACACGTGGTCGAGCTTCGCCGGCGCTCTGCCCACCGGCGCAGGGCGGGCGGTGGCGGGTGAGCAGGGTCGCGGTGCTCAAGGGGGGCCGGTCCCTGGAGCGTCAGGTCTCGCTGCGCTCCGGGGCCCGTGTGTCCGATGCGCTCGAGCGGCTCGGACACGATGCGGTCGGCCTGGACGTCGGCCCCGACCTGATCGCCAGCCTGCGCGCGGAGCGGCCCGACGCCGCCTTCGTAGCCCTGCACGGACGTGACGGAGAAGACGGCACGGTGCAGGAGCTGCTGGAGATACTCGGCGTCCCTTACACGGGCTCGGGCGTGCTGGCCTGCTCGCGCATGATGGACAAGGTGACGACCAAGCACCTGCTGCGGGCGGCCGGCATCCCGACCCCGGACTTCTTCGCGTTCTCCCAGACCGCCTTCCGCGAGCTGGGCGCGGCGGACACGCTGCCCGACATCGAGACGCGACTGGCCTTCCCGATCGTGGTCAAGCCCTCGCGTCAGGGCTCGGCGCTGGGGATCAAGTTCGCCCGCAGCGCGGTCGACATCCCCGGCGCGCTGGTCTCGGCCTTCTCCTACGACGAGCGGGTCCTACTGGAGCGCTACGTCGCCGGGCGCGATCTGGCCGTCTCGGTACTTGACGGGCTGGATGGGCCCCAGGCCCTCCCGGTCGTCGAGGCGGTGCCCCGGGGCGAGGACTTCTATGACTTCGAGGCCCGCTACGAGATCGGCCGAACCACCTTCGTGTGTCCGGCACAGCTGCCGGACGGGGTGACCGAGCGGGCCCAGCAGCTCGCAATCGGCACCTACGAGCTGCTGGGCTGCTACGGGTTCGCGCGTGTCGACCTGATGCTGGCGCCCACCGGCGACCTGACGGTTCTGGAGGCCAACGCGATCCCCGGCCTCACCGATACCAGTCTTCTGCCCCAAGCGGCGGAGGCGGCAGGATTCGGGTTCGACGAGATGGTCGGGCGGATCCTGCAGCTGGCCTTCGCGCGGGCCCTCGCTGCGCCCGTGTGAGAGCGTCAGCTCGAAGAGGGCCCGAAGTCCTCCGGGCTGACGTTGTCGAGGAAGTCCTTGAACTTCTCGACGACCTCCTCCTGGTCTTCGACCTCGTGCTCGAACTCGATGGCCGACTCCGCTATGACCTCCTCGGCGGCGAAGATCTGCGCCCCCGTGCGGACCGCCAGCGCCAGTGCGTCAGAGGGCCGGGAGTCAACCTCGACCTCACGGTCGTTCAGACGAAGGGTGATCACGGCGTAGAACGTGTTCTCGCGCAGCTCGGTCACCGCGACCCGCGTGCAGTTGACGTCGAGCTCGGAGAGCACGCCGTTGATCAGGTCGTGAGTCATCGGCCTCGGGGTGTTCGCGCCCTGGAGCTTCATCAGGATGGCCGCCGCCTCGGGGTGGCCGATCCAGATCGGCAGGAACTTGTTTCCCTCGCGCGTCTTCAGGAGCACGATCGGCTGCTTACCGACCATGTCGAAGCTGACGCCGTAGATCACCATCTCGGTCATGCGGGGAACTGGCTCCTAGGGGCCGGGCCGTCTGGAACGAAGAGTGTAGTCATGGCCCTGGCGACTCCCGGCGCACGGCGCCGTTCCCTGCGCCTAAACGGCGCCGCTGTGAGTGGGCGATCCTGGACTCGAACCAGGGACCTCGTCCTTATCAGAGACGCGCTCTAACCGGCTGAGCTAATCGCCCGAAGCGGGAGCGGAGTCTAGCGAGGATGCTGCCGCCGGACGGACATCGTCAAGCCGCCTCGGACAGATCGGGGCCGGTGCCCCGGAGCAGCTTCTCCGCCAGCGCGATCGCCTCGCCGGGCGAGTCGAAGCACAGCTCCGCCCGGGCGCCGTCGCCGTGCACGCGAACCTTCACCTCGTGGCCCAGCGCGGCGGTCAGTGCGTCCTCCGCCGCCGCCAGCGCGTCGGCCTGATCTGGATGGATCGACACCGGCCCGGGCCGTAGGTCGGGGCCGGAATGGTCTGCGACGCGGGCTCGCCCCTCGGTCTCGCGGACCGACCAGCCGCCGTCGTGGGCGGCGCGGGCTAGTCGCTTGCGCTGCTCTTGGTCCTTGTTGGTCAGGATCGCGCGGCCGTGTCCCTCCGAAAGATCCCCCACGGCGATCAGGTCCAGGGCCTCGTCGGGCAGCTCGAGCAGCCGGATCAGGTTGGAGATGGCCACGCGGCTCTTGCCCACCCGGCGACCGACCTCTTCCTTGGTGAGGCCCAGGTCGTCGACGAGCATGGCGCACGCGCGTGCCTCTTCCACCGCGTTGAGGTCCACCCGAGCCATGTTCTCGGCGAGCGCCAGATCGAGGCGCTCGGAATCCTCGGCCTGACGCACCACGGCGGGGATCGACTCGACCTCGGCCAGTCGCGCCGCGCGAACCCGCCGTTCGCCGGCTATGAGCTCGAAACGCCCGCCTGCCAGCGGTCGCACCACGACGGGCTGAAGGACCCCGCGTGAGCGGATCGACTCGGCCAGCGCCAGCAGGGCCTCCTCGTTGAACTGGCGGCGGGGTTGCGCGGGGTTGGGCGCTATGAGATCCAGCGGAACGTCGCGCATCCCCTGCTCGTCGGCCCTCGACCGGGGGAGGATCGCCGAGAGGCCCCGGCCCATCCCTCGCTGAGCCCCATGGGGCTCGGGTATCGCTTCATGCACGTGCGGCCACCTCCTTGGCCAGCCTCAGGTAGGCGGCCGACCCGGCGCTCTGGGGAGCGTGGTGGATCGCCGGCAAGCCGAAGCTGGGAGCCTCGCCGAGCCGCACGTTTCGGGGTATCACGGTGTCGAAGACCAGATCGGGGAAGTGCTCGCGGACCTCGCGCTCGACGTCCTGGGCCAGGCGGGTGCGCCCGTCGTGCATCGTCAGGATCATCCCGGCGACCGCGAGGCGCGGGTTCAGCTCGCGCTGGACGAGAGACAGGGTGTCGAGCAGGCCGGCCAGCCCCTCGAGGGCGAAGTACTCGGTCTGGACCGGGACGAGGACACGATCGGCGGCGACCAGGGCGTTGACCGTCAGCGGCCCGAGCGAGGGCGGGCAATCGAGAATCGTGAAGAGGAACCGCTCGCGGACGGACCCGAGCTGGTCGCGCAGGCGCGTCTCGGAGCCGGGCTGGCGGGGCAGCTCGACCGTGGCCCCGGCGAGATCCGGGGTGGCGGGGACAACCGACAGGTGCGAGACGGCGCTCGGGCGAGCCGCCTGGTCGAGAGTCACGTGCCCGCTGAGGCAGTCATAGGCGCTCGGGCTCAACTCCTTCTCCAGGCCCAGGCCCACCGTGGCGTTGCACTGCGGGTCGAGGTCCACCAGCAACGTCTCGTAGCCGGCGTCCGCCACGCTGGCCGCGACGTTCACGGCGGTGGTGGTCTTGCCCACGCCGCCCTTCTGGTTCGTTATGGCGAAGATCGTGCCCATCAGGATCCGCAAAGTAAAGGCGCGCGCGGTCGGAACTCGGTCCCGACCGATGGATTCGGGGCCGACCGTTCGCCGGTCTTGGTGGATCCAGACTTAGGCCAGGGGCCGCTTCCGGGCCACGCCGGCACGGCGGGGGTACCGGTCGGGCGTAGGCGCGACCTTGCGATATACGTGCAGATGACGGTCGCGGGCGCCCTCGAAGGGCGTCACGTGGCGCACGTCGGTGAGCTCCATCCCGGTCTCGCGGGCCGCGCGCGTCGCCGCCTTCTCTTCGCCGGCGTCGCGACGGCCCTTGTAGGCCACGAGGCTCCCATCCAGCGTCAACAGAGGGGCCGCGTACTCGACCAGGACGCCCAGCGGCGCGACCGCGCGGGCCGTGACCACGCCGTAGCGGTTCGCGCCGCCCGCACGCGCGTGGTCCTCGGCGCGCGCGTTGAGGGTCGTCGCGTTCTCCACACCGGCCCGCCGGGCGAGGCGAGCGATGACGGCGCACTTGCGGGCCACGGACTCGATCAGCACGACCGAAGCGCTGGGTAAGGCGACGGCAAGGGCCAGGCCGGGAAACCCGGCCCCCGCCCCGACATCGGCCAAGCGCATCGCTCCGGCGATGGCCGGAAGACCGAGGATCGAGAGGCTGTCGCCCAGGTGGATCCGGGCTGCCTCGCCGGGTCCGCTCACCGTCGTGTGTGGATCTGCTTCGGCGGCCAGGCCCTCGAGCAAGAGCTCCAGCTGACTGTGTTGGTGGTCGTCGAGGCGGTGGCGCACGGCCAGGGCCTCAACCGTTTCCCGTGAAACGGTCAGGGCTTCGCGGCTGGGCGGAGCGGGGAGACGACCAGCCGGCGCTCAGGCTCGTCGCCCTCGCTGTGGGTCTCGATGTCGGTCCGGTCCCGGAGGTACATGTGCACGACCTTGCGCTCGAGGGCTCGCATCGGCTCCAGCTCGACCGGGCGCCCGTAGCGCAAGGCGTCGGCCACAGCCCTGTCGGCCTCCCGCTGTAGGGCGTTCTCGCGCCGCGCCCGGTACCCGGCCGCGTCCACGACGATCCGCCGGGCGTCGGTCTCGCCGCGCAGGGCTATCCGCATGGACAGGTGCTGGAGAGCGTCGATGGTGGTGCCGTGCTTGCCGATGAGCAGGCCGAGATCCTCCCCTTCGACGATCGCCCGCAGTTCCTCCTCGGTATCCTCAACGCGAACCGTGGCCTCAAGCCCCAGCGCCTGCGTGACCCGTAGCACCACGCCGCGTAGCCGCTCCGCCGGGTCGGGAGGCAGCGACTCACCGGCCGCTTTCCTCCACCGATCCAGATCGACCACGCCCCGAACCCGCACCTCGGCCGAACCCTCCCCCACCGTCTCGAAGTCCACCGATTCGACGGTGATGCCCGGGAAGCGGGTCTCCAGTGCCTTCATGGCCGTACGCGTGGCCTCCCCCACTGTCTCCCCGGCAGCCTCCACGGTGAGGTCGCGCGCCTCTCTGTGCCTGTCTCGAGCTTCGTCCATACCGGCGAATCGCTACCGGCGACGCCCGGAGCGCTTCTTCTTCTTGCGCGGCGAGCTTGGCGGCGGCGCAGCGGCCGAGCCACCGTTGCCCGAATCCGCCATCGCGGCCGGGGCCGGGGCCGGGGCCACCCGAGGCTTTCCCCGGGCTGGAACGGCGGAGGCGATGTCCTCCTCCACGTCCTTGAGCACATCGGGCTTGGGGTAGAGCTTGCGCACCACGAGCTGTTGCCCGATGGTCCAGAAGTTGGTCGTGACCCAGTAGAGGATCAGGCCGGCCTGGAACCTGATGATGAAGACGGTGAAGACGAACGGAAGGGCGAGCATGATGCGCTGCTGCTTCTTGTCGCCCCCGACCGTGGTGATGAGGCTCGCGACCAACTGGGTGCCAACGTAGAGAACGATCATCACCGCCAGCACGAAGGGATGACCCGTGAGGGGCTCAGACAGGTCCGGAATGAAGAAGAAGCTCTCGTTGCCGGCAATGTCGCCCTCGAATGACTTGCTGCGCAGCAGCTCGAAGAGGGCGACGAAGAACGGGATCTGAAGCGCCAGCGGGAGGCACGAACCCAGGGGATTGACCTTGTTCTCCTGGTAGAACTTCATCATCTCCTGGTTCATGCGCTGCTTGTCGCCCTTGAACCGCGCCTGGATCTCCTTCATCTCCGGCTGCAGCACCTGGAGCTTCTGCATCGACTTGACCGACTTGAAGGTCAGCGGCAGGATCAGCAGGCGGATCGTGAAGGTGAGCAGGATGATCGCGAAGCCCCAGCTGTTGGTCCCGCCCCCGACGGCGTCGTGCCAGAATCTGAGCACGTCCTCCAGCACGTCGAGGGCCGGCTTGGGAATGATCGCTAGTGGCGTCATGGTTTCTCGGCGCGAGGGCGAAACAGCGTCTGGTCCTCGGCGAAGTCGACGCCGCCGTCGCTCCACGGGTTGCACCGCAGCAGGCGCCAGGCGGCCAGCACCAGACCCCGGAGTATGCCGTAACGGCGCACCGCGGTGATCGTGTACTCCGAGCAGGTGGGATGGTACTTGCACCGCCTGGGGATGGCCGGGGAGATGGTGCGCTGGTACACGCGCACAGGGGCTACGGCGATGGTGCGCATCACGCTCACGACCCGTCGGACTTGCCCAGCCCCGCGTCCTTGAGAAGCTCGTCCAGCGCCTCTCGCAGTGCCGGCTCACCCCGTTCCTCGGCCAGACGGGCCGCCCCGGGGCGAGCTACGACGACGAAGTCGTGGGTCTCGGGCAGAGGCCGCGCGCACGCCCAAAACGACTCGCGCAGCATCCGCTTGACCCGGTTGCGGTCAACGGCGCCACCCACGCGGCGTCCCACGGAGATGCCGAGACGCGGACCCTCGGATCCATCACTACGCGGGAAGGAGTAGAGGATCAGGTGTCGACCCGCGTGCGAACGGCCCTCGCGGTAGACCCGCTCGAACTCTGCGCTCCGCGCCAGCCGCCGGCGCTTGCTGCGCGGGGCGCGGGGATCGTCGGAGGGCTCCGCCACCTAAGGGGTGAGACGGGCCCGGCCCTTGCTGCGCCGGCGGCGAAGGACCTCCCTGCCCCCGCGCGTACTCATACGTGCACGAAAGCCGTGCGTACGTGCACGCTTGCGCTTCTTGGGCTGGTAGGTGCGCTTCATGAACGAGGTCCGGAACCCGCCAGTATAGCTTTGGACTGGTTCGGCATCCGTAGCGAGCCGCCAAAGGCATTCCTCGCGATTTGCGCGTTCGTCAGGCTGGGGCCCCATACGCCCGCTTCCGAGCTCCGACACGGGTGTAGACTCGGGCCACTCCGAGGGGACGAGCTTCGGCCCGAGCCCCTCTCCCTCACACCGTCGCCGAACCGCCCCCGGGAGGGGTTGTCTCTGCCTGAGCGCCAACAACTGGATTCCATCTGGCGTCCGGTACGCGACGCGCTGCGCAGTGAAGTAGCTGACTTCACCTTCCACATCTGGCTCGACCCCCTCGAGCTGGCCGGCGTGCAGGGAACTGTGTTATTCGTCCGCGCTCCGGACCACATCCGCACGTGGGTGCGCGATCGCTATTCGGAGCACCTGCTCTGCGCCGTCAAGCGGGGATTTCGCCCAGACGGCGTCGTCGAGGTCGTGGGTACGGACTGGCAAGCCGATACCCAAACTCCCCAGCCGGGCGTCGCGCGCGGTGACTTCCAGGCACTGATTGCCAAGTACACCTTCCAGCAGTTCGTCATCGGTCGGGGAAACCACTTCGCCCATGCGGCGGCCCTCGCCGTGGCCGAGCAGCCCGCCCATGCCTACAACCCCCTCTTCATCCACGGGCGGCCGGGCCTTGGCAAGACGCATCTACTCCATGCAATCGGCAACTACATATCCCACCACGAGCCTGGCCTCCGCGTCCGCTATGCCCCGGTCGAGGAGTTCACCACCGAGTTCGTCCGGGCGGTCCGGACCCATGACATGACCGCCTTCAAGGAAAGCTTCCGAGGAGTTGACGTACTGCTCCTCGATGACGTCCAATTCCTCGCCGAGAAGGTCCGCACCGAAGAGGAGCTGTTCCACACCTTCAACGCGCTGAAGGACTCCGGGAAGCAGCTCGTGATGACTTCCGACCGTTCGCCCGACGAGCTGGAGGCCGTCGAGGAAAGGCTCGGCGAACGGTTCGGGTCGGGGCTCGTAGTCTCGATCGAGCTCCCGGACATCCAAGTTCGGAGGGCCATCCTCGAGAAGCGAGCACGCCTCGATGACGTCCACCTCGATCCCGCCCTTCTCGATGAGATCGCAGCGCGCGTCACCACCAGCATCCGGGCTCTCGAAGCCGCTCTGATCCAGGTCGTGGCCTACGCGTCGCTTCGCAACGAAGCCCCCACTCCCGAACTGGCCCAGCGCCTCCTCAAGCGTCTGGCGCCCTCGGACACCGACCCCTGCAGCATGAGCACCATCGTCCAGGCCGCGGCGAGCGCCTTCGAGGTCAAGCCCGAACAGCTACTCGCCCGAGATCGTCGTCCAACCGTGTCGCGCGCACGCAAGGTGGCCATGTACCTCACGCGCGAGCTGACCGGTAAGAGCCTTCCGGAGATCGGTCGTGGCTTCGGCGGGCGAGACCACTCGACCGTCCTGTCCGCCGTACGCAGCGTGGACGCCCAGGTCCACCACGATCCAGAGCTTGCCATGACCGTGGACAGTCTGCGCCAGAGACTGGTGACAAGACGGTGACCTCCCCAAGGGCTGTAAGAATCCACAAGATGCTCCACAGCGACTTGGTGGACCATTTCGCGCCCCAAAGCCAAGAAAGCGATCTCATGCACCTATCCACAGCCTCTACTCCACCTATGACCAGGTAGATGACTTGAAGTTCTCCGTTTCACGAGAAACACTCCTGGCCAAGCTGTCCATTGTCGCTCGCGCAGCCTCTACGCGTAGCGCGATCCAGACGCTCGCCGGCGTCCTTATTCGGCTGGACAACGGGAGCGCTGAGCTTCAGGCCACGGACACCGACCTTGGCATTCGTGCGGGGTTGGAGGCCGAAGTGCACTCCGAGGGATCTGTGGTCGTGCCAGGCCGACTTCTGCTCGACGTGGCTCGATCACTGCCCAACTCCGCCGTGTCCCTGGAGTACCGGCCCTCCCAACAGGACATCGAGGTCATATCGGGACCTGCCAGGTTCCACCTGCGGACTCTTCCCCTCGAGGACTTCCCCAAGCTTGCCCAACCTGATGAGACCTCTGCTCTCTCGGTCCCGGCCCCAGCTTTTGTGGAGACCATCGCACGTGTGGCTCGCTCGGCTTCTCGAGACGAGACCCGCCCCCACCTGACCGGGGTGCTCGTCACCGCGAGCGGCTCCGATCTGCGCATGGTCGCCACCGACTCCTATCGCTTGTCGGTGAGGGAGACCACGCTTGAGCCTGCGCTGGAGGGCTCCTTGGAGGCAAATGTGCCGGCGCGGACGCTCCAGGAGTTGAGTCGGGTCGTCTCGGGTGACGCCGAGGAGCAGATACGTGTCACTGCGCTGGAGAACCAGGTCGTGTTCAGCGCCGGCGACGTAGTGCTGTCTTCGCGCCTCGTCGACGGTCGATTCCCGAACTACCAGCAGCTCCTGCCGGAGTCCTATGAGCACGAGCTACGCATCGAGCGCGGCGAGCTCCTGGAAGTCGTTCGCCGTATCGGCCTGTTGGCGCAGAAGAACGCTCCCTTGCGACTGTCGTTCACCGAGGGAGCACTTGAGGTCTCGGCGCAGACTCCCGATGTCGGCGAAGCCTCGGAATCGCTACCGGTCCCGTTCAAGGGCGAACCTTTGCAGATCGGCTTTAACCCGGAGTTCTTCCGTGACGGTTTGGAGAGCGCCGAGACAGAAGAGCTGGTGCTCAAGCTCATCAGCCCGCTGCGCCCGGGCTTGATCCAGTCCGGAGACGACGGTCGCTTCATCTACCTGGTCATGCCGATCAGGCTGAACGTCTGAGGCTCGTTCGGGACCCGTGCGCGTCACGGACGTACAGCTTCGTGACTTCCGCAACTACGGGCGTGCGGCGGTGAGCGTGGGGGAGGGCTTGACCGTGATCGCGGGTTTAAACGGCGCGGGCAAGACCAACCTCCTGGAGGCGGTGTACTTCGGTTGCGTCGGCCGCTCGCCCCGGACCAACAACGAGCGTGAGCTCGTGCGGGCCGGCGCCGGCGTCGCTCGCGTGACCGTGAACACAATCGAGGACAACGGCACCAGCCACCGCCTCGAAGCCGGGCTCGAACCCGGTACGGCGAAGGTATTGCGAGTCGACGGCGCGTCTGTGGACAGCTTGTCGAGAACGCCCGCCCGCCCGTTGGTCAGCGTGTTCCTGCCCGAGCGCCTGGAGCTCGTCAAGGGCCCCCCGGCTGCTCGGCGGGCGCACCTCGACTCCTTCGTCGCGGCCCTATGGCCCGCGCGGCGCGAGGCCCGCATGGCCTACTCCCGCGCCCTTTCCCAGCGCAATGCGTTGCTGGCCCGTATCCGGGCCGGCGTCAGCAGCCCGGCCACACTCGTTACGTGGGATGCCGAGCTCGCGGAGTGGGGCATGCGGCTGATGGCCGATCGAAGCGAGGCGGTGGCACTGCTTGCGCGACGCTTCAGCGAGCTGGCGACTCTTCTCGGGCTGGCGGACGAGGGGACGCTGGAGTACCGCCCGCGGTCGAGAGCGCCGGACGCCGGTGCGCTCGCGGCCGAGCTGGCTGAGCGCCATGCGGCGGACCTGGAACGGGGCTTCACCGCGCACGGGCCACACCGCGACGACATCCGCCTCAGCCACGGTGGACGCTCCCTGCGACGCTATGGCTCCCAGGGCGAGCAACGGGTGTCCCTCCTGGCGCTGCTGTTCGCCGAGCGCGATGTCTTGCGTGATCAGCGGGGTCGTACTCCGCTGATGCTGCTCGACGACGTGATGTCCGAGCTCGATGCATCCCGGCGTCTCCTCCTGGCCGACCTCGTGCGTGAGGGGGGACAGAGCCTGCTGACGACCACCGAGGCCGACCACGTGCCTGGAGCGCGTGATTGCGGTGTTCGCCTGATCGAGGTCGAAGCCGGTGTGGCCACGGCCTTGGCCGAGGGTGCCGGCAGGACGTGAGGCGCGCCGGTCCCCGTCCGCTGGGCGTCGCGCTCGAGACCGCGACGGGCCTAGCACGTCCCCGGACGCTCCTCGCCCGGGTGCAGGCGGTCTGGAGTCATGCCGTTGGTCCGGCGGTGGCCGCGGAGTCAGAGCCCGTGTCCGAGCGCGACCGGGCCGTCTCGGTGACGTGTACCTCGGCGGTGTGGGCGCAGGAGCTCGAGCTGCTCGAGCCCGACCTCCGGGAGCGCCTCAATGGTGCGCTGCGCGGAGACCCGGACGCGTCTGTCCGGGTCTTGGAGTTTCGCATCCGGCGGTCGCGCTGACCGATACGCTCACCCACTCGGCGCCCCGCCCGTAACGGCCGTCAATCGGACGTGCGCTTTCGGGCTTGTTTATGGCTGTTTGCAGGTGATTTGTAACCCGGCCCGAGGTCCGGACGGGGCCCCCTCATGCTAACATCAGACACAGGCTCACGAGTGCCCGACTTCGTTGGCGCGCAGCGCCCGAGCGGGGCCCTCCTCATGTGTGTGGTGACGAAAGGTTTCGCTTGGCGAAGGACGCAAAGCAGGGCAATGGCAGCTACGGCGCGCAGGACATCACCGTGCTCGAGGGGCGCGAGGCGGTGCGAAAGCGCCCCGGCATGTACATCGGCTCGACGGGGATCAGGGGGCTACACCACCTGATCTACGAGGTGATGGACAACTCCGTCGATGAGGCTCTCGCCGGCGAAGCGGATCACGTCGAGATCACGATCCACCCCGACAACTCGGTGACGGTGACAGACAACGGCCGAGGCATCCCGGTCGGGATGCACGAGAAGGAGCAGCGACCGGCGGCAGAGGTGGTCCTCACCGTGCTGCACGCCGGCGGCAAGTTCGGCGACGGTGGCGGCTACAAGGTGTCCGGGGGTCTGCACGGCGTCGGTGTCTCCGTGGTCAACGCGCTCACCGAGAAGCTCGACCTGACCGTCTGGCGAGAGGGCTTCGAGTGGGCCCAGACCTACGAGCGGGGCGTGCCTCAGACGGAGCTGACCAAGGGCGAGAAGACCGACCGTCGCGGCACCAGGATTACCTTCCTGCCCGACCTGGAGATCTTCGAGGCCATCGACTACGAGCGGGAGACCCTGGAGCAGCGCTTCCGGGAGATGGCCTTCCTCACCAAGGGCCTGAAGATCGACTACTCCGACGAGCGCGCCGAGGGCTTCAGGGTCTCGTTCCAGTACGAGGGCGGCATCGTCGACTTCGTCAAGTACCTGCATTCACAGGGCACCCGTGAGCCGCTGCACAAGAAGGTCGTCTCCATCACCGAGGAGACCGAGCTCGGCGAGGTCGAGGTGGCGCTGCAGTGGAACTCCTCCTACCAGGAGAACCTGCTCTCGTTCGCAAACAACATCAACACGATCGAGGGCGGCACCCACCTGTCGGGCTTTCGCTCGGCGCTCACCCGCACGATCAACAACTACGCGCGCCAGAAGGGCGAGCTCAAGGAGAAGGACAGCAACCTGGGCGGTGAGGACGTGCGTGAAGGGCTGACCGCGATCGTCTCGGTCAAGGTCCAGGATCCGCAGTTCGAGGGACAGACCAAGACCAAGCTGGGCAACCCGCCCGTCGAGGGGTTCGTGCAGGCAGCCGTCAATCGCGGGCTGGCCGAGTTCCTGGAGGAGAACCCCACGGATGGACGCGACATCATCCGCAAGTCCGTCCAGGCCTCTCGAGCCCGCGAGGCGGCCCGCAAGGCGCGCGACCTGACACGGCGCAAGTCCGCGCTGGAGAACACCACGCTGCCGGGCAAGCTGGCCGACTGCTCCGTGCGTGACCCCGCCCTGGCGGAGATATTCATCGTCGAGGGCGATTCGGCCGGCGGCTCGGCCAAGCAGGGCCGTGACCGCAACACCCAGGCCGTCCTTCCGCTGCGGGGGAAGATCATCAACGTGGAGAAGAACCGCATCGACGAGGTTCTCTCCAACAACGAGATCCAGGCGATGATCACCGCGATCGGCACCGGGATCCGCGAAGAGTTCGACATCGAGGGGGAACGCTAACACAAGGTGATCGTCATGTGCGACGCCGACGTGGACGGAGCGCACATCCGCACGTTGGTGCTCACCTTCCTGTTCCGCGAGATGCCCGAGCTGATCGACGCCGGCTACGTCTACCTGGGCAAGGCGCCGCTCTACAAGCTCAAGAACGGCAGCACGGACCTCTACATAGAGAAGGAGTCCGA
>JBPCNQ010000009.1:0-7664 GCA_051001095.1 Thermoleophilaceae bacterium | reverse complement strand
CCCGACTCGATCTCGGAGCGGATGGTGCGGTCGCTGAGAACCACGGCCCGCCAGTCTATGTGCCCCGGCGGCCGGTCTTCTCGACCGCCGGCTAGGGCGATCGTCCCCGAGGATCTCCAGCCTCCGTGGGGCTGTGTATGCCGGCCTCTCAGGCGTAGCGCTCCACCACGCCGTCGGCCACCAGCTCGAGCGCGTGCAGCCGCTGCGGAGGCAGCTCGATGCCGTTCAGCGCTGCCTTGGCCTCGGCCACGTACCCGAGCGCCTGCTCGCGTGCCTCGTCCAGGGCCCCGGTCCTGGCGATCCGGTCGCACACCGCGTCGGCCCGAGTCGGGCCGGTGACCACCGCGCCCAGGTCCATCCTGGCCAGCTCGGGGTCGCGGTCCCGCGCCACGATCAGCGGCAGCGTGACCGTGCCGTCCAGCAGGTCGGCGCCGCGGTGCTTGCCGGTCCGCTCGGCGGGCCCCGAGACGTCGAGCACGTCATCCAGGATCTGGAAGGCCAGGCCTATCCGGCGGCCGAAGCCGGCCAGGGCGCCGGCCGCGTCGGGGGCGTCGCCCAGCAGTGCCCCAAGGTGGCAGGCGGCGGCGAAGAGGCTGGCGGTCTTGAGCCCGCAGCGCTCGAGGTAGCGCTCGCTCGAGACGGAGGCCGACCACGCGTCGGCACGCTGCATCAGCTCGCCCCTGGCCAGCGCCGAGGAGGCAAGGGACAGCGCTTCGACGGCCTCCTGGCTGCGCGTCGTGGCCAGCTCGGCGAAGGCGCGCGAGAAAAGGAGGTCCCCAGTCGACGTGGCCGCGCCGCGTCCACCGACCGCGTACACGGTGGCAACGCCCCGGCGCAGCGGGGCGGCATCCAGGACGTCGTCGTGCACCAGGGTGGCCATGTGCAGCAGCTCCACGGCCACCGCGGCCGAGGTCAGGGCGTCCCCTTCGCCTCCGCACAGCACCACCAGCACCGGGCGCAGGCGCTTTCCCCCGGCGCCGAGCGTGCCCGAGGCGTAGCGGCCCAGGGTCTCCCCGTGCCCCTCGGCGATCTCCGCCAGACGGGTCTCGGTACGGTCGAGAGCCCGCGAGAGCACGGGACCGCCGGCGTCGAGCACCGACGTGAGCGTGGCCGGTGTGGTGCTCACGACCGGGACGCGACGGTGCCGTGGTGCAGCGCGATGATGCCGCCGGCGGTAAGCACCCAGCCCACGTCGAGAAGGCCGGCGCCCGACAGCTCGGCTGCGAGCCCGCGCGGGCCGGGAAAGCGGCGGACGGAGCTGGGCAGGTAGCTGTACGCGTCGGAGTTGCCGGCCAGCCTGCCCAGCGCGGGCACCACCCGGTCGAACCACATGCGAAAGAAATACGCCAGGGGAGGCTTCTGGGGAGTGGTGATCTCGAGCACCACCACACGGCCCCCCGGCCTCACCACGCGGGCCATCTCGGCCAGGCCCGCGGACAGGTCGGCGAAGTTGCGAGCCCCGAAACCGACGGTGGCCGCCGCGAACTCGTCGTCGGCGTAGGACAGGTC
Source organism: Thermoleophilaceae bacterium (assembly GCA_051001095.1). Taxonomy (GTDB): domain Bacteria; phylum Actinomycetota; class Thermoleophilia; order Solirubrobacterales; family Thermoleophilaceae; genus JAAYBF01. Next base: position 6,155 of record JBPCNQ010000009.1, on the reverse strand, counting down.
CTGGGCATTGCCGCGCTCGAAGGTGATCCGGGGCGCCTTGTCCCGCGCGAGCTCGAGCATGGTCTCGGAGAAGTCCATCCCCACCACGCGCCCCTCCGGGCCCACGCGCCGGCGCAACTCGACCGCCAGGTCGCCGGTGCCGGTGGCCACGTCGAGCACCGGGTCCCCCGGTCCCACCCGCGCCAGGTCGGCAGCCCGGGCCCGCCAGGAGTGGTGCATGCCCGCGGTCATGACCGAGTTCATGCGGTCATAGACGCGCGCGATGCGGTCAAACATCGCCCGTACCTGCGGCTCGGGCAGCGTCCCGGGGGCGCGGGCACCTACCGACGCGCCGGGGATGGGTCCGCCAGCGGCATCGGAGGCGACGCCGTCTGGGTCGACGGCATCCGCCTGGCTCATCCGGCTACTTCGCCGTGGCGGGCTTGGCCGGCGTGTTCTCGGGCGGGGTGTCCTTGGGCATCTCCTTGCGCAGGGACGCCACGAACGCGACCAGATCGTCGAACTGCTTGGGGTTGCTCTTCTGCAGCTTGGCGTAGGAGGGCATCGGCTTGGTCGGGTTGATCAGCGTGCGGGCGATCGCGTCCTTGCCCAGCCGATCGCCGATGACGGTCAGGTTCGGGCCGATCGTGTTGCCGTTCTCGCCGATCTTGTGACAGCCCAGGCATCCGTTGGCCGCCAAGACCTCCTTGCCCGGCTCGTAGCGCGAGGCCACCTTGATGTCGACCTCGCTCGGCGACCCGCCCACCGCACCCACGACCGTGAGGTAGGCCATCGCCACCACCGTGGCCACCGCCCCCACCATGGCCACCGGGCGGCGCAGGGGATGGCGCTCGGGCCCCCGGTCGTAGAACGGGAGCAACATGAGCAGCATCAGGCAGATGGTGGGGATGCCGAGGGTGGCCATGATCACCAGCGCCGGCGGCTTGACCACGCGCAACAGCTCGAAGAGGAAGAAGAAGTACCACTCGGGGCGGGGCGAGTAGGTGGTGGTGGTCGGGTCGGCCTTGGGGCCCAGCTCGGCGCCGAACAGCACCGCCCAGAGGATGATGACCGCCAGCACGATCGCCGCCATGGCGCCGTCCTTGGCCACCGCATACGGGAAGAAGGGCTTGCCCTGGCCCTTGAGGATCGAGTACTCGCGCAGGTACTCCTCCCGCTCGTGCGCGTTCACTCAGATCTCTTCCTTGTTGAGGTCCTTCTTCTCCGCCTTCAGCCACGGCGGGGCGGTGGTGCCCAGCTTGGCCACCAAGTAGAGGTGGGCGCCGATCAGCGCGCCGATCAGGCCGGGGATGAGCAGCATGTGCAGGGCGTAGAAGCGGGTGAGGGTGGTGGCGGTGACCTCGGCGCCCCCGCGCAGGAAGTCCGCCAGATACGGGCCTATGATCGGCCCTGAGGCGTTGATGTTCACCGCCACCACCGTGGCCCACAGGCCCCGCTGGTCGAAGGGCAGCAGGTAGCCGGTCAGGCCCATGGCCAGGCTCAGCACGACCAGCACGACGCCGATCACCCAGTTCAGCTCGCGCGGGTACTTGTATGCGCCAAAGACGAAGGTGCGGCCCATGTGCAGGAAGATCAGGATGATCATCACCGCGGCGCCCCACTTGTGCATGCCACGCACCAGCTCGCCGAGGAAGACTTCGTTGGTTATGTAGGCGACGGAGTCATACGCACGCGAGGTGGACGGGTCGTAGTACATGGCCAGGAACACGCCGGTGACGGCCTGGGACAGGAAGGCGAACATCGTCGCCGAGCCCAGGGTGTAGAACCAGTTGGTGCCCTTGGGCACCTTGCGGTAGAGCTGGGCGCGCAGGAGCGGGCTCGCGCCGGTGCGCTCGTCCAGCCATCCGACGACCTGGGCGGTGCCCTCCAGCGCACCCTCCTTGACCTGATCGGCGGTGCCCGGCTTGTGGCCGTTGCCATCGCCGTTGCCGTTGCCGTTGCCGTTGCGGGCGGGGCCATGCCCCGGCCGCTTGGGTGCGGGTCGCAGGAACTTGGGAAGGGGCGGGGTCAGCTTGCTCATGTGCTAGGCCTGGAGGGATAGACATATTGCCACACCCCGTCGAGGTGGTTCGACGGATCGCGCGGTGAGAAGCGGTCGAGCTCGGCGTTGAGCGAGAAGCGGTCGCCCACCTCCACCCGTGCGCGGCGCACGCGGGTGTAGAAGCGGTCGAGCGGGCGCACGGGCGGACCGCCGGCGACCTTGCCGTCGAACTCGTAGATGCCGCCGTGGCACGGGCAGACGAATCGCTGCGAGGCCTGGATGTAGCGCACCGGGCAGCCGAGGTGGGCGCAGCGGTTGGAGATCGCCACGTACGGTTGGTCCGCGTTCTTCTTGTCACGCTTGGGATCGGTCTTGCGCACGTACACGGTGTGCTTGCCGGCGTCGCCGGAGTCGGCGGTGATGTTCATCACGGCCGGCACGTAGGAGGCCTCGTTGAAGTCCTTCTCCGACCCCACGTCCTGCCAGGTGTCGGCCGTGGAGTCCGTGAGCATCGGCGCCACCGCGAAGCCCAGCGCCGGGAGGGCGAAGGCCGCGGTGGCGATTCCGCCGACCGCCATCGCTCCTCCCGTCATCAGGCCGCGACGGGTGACGGTCTCGCCCTCGAAGGCGCCAGGCATGCCGCGGTCCGCCGCGTAGCGGGACTGGCGACGGTTCTTCTTGGGGGGATCGGAGGCCATGGTGCGAACGGGATCAGCTATTCAACGCCGAGGGAACCATAGAGTCAACTTGGCTACGGGTGTCACGAGCCTGCCGATGAGCGGGCAACCGGCCGGGGCGTCACGGGGGACCGGCGCGCGAGACCCGGATCTATTCGGTCGAATTGCGCCACGTGGCCATCGCGCCCTCGCCGCCGGCCGCCGAGAGCGCCTTCGCGGTGGCCAGCCACAGGCTCACCACCCGCTCTTGCGAGCCCTCGGCGTGAGCCCGCGCCGTCAGGGTGATCAGGTCGGAGAGCTCGGCCACGGCATCCAGGTCGCCGCGCTCGGCCAGCCGGGCCAGCCCCAGGGCATAGAGGGCGTCGCCGGCCAGCAGGCGGAGGTCCGCATCCATCCCCACGAAGGCCCGCGGCACGCCGTAGTGCATGAGGTAGCCCTCGTACACCGCCTCGAGCACGAAGCGGCGATCGGGGTCCTGCACGGTCGAGGCGAAGCGGTCGGGTCCCGGGTCGGGCGCCCTGCGGTCGGCCAGCCACGGGCCTACGGCCTCGACCACCTCGGCCAGGGCGCTCATCGGGCAACCTCGGCCAGGGACTCGGCGGCCGCGGCCAGCGTACGCTCCACGTGCTGCTCGTCGTGGGCGAGCGAAACGAACCACGCCTCGAACTGGGAGGGCGGAAGGTAGACCCCCCGCTCCAGCATGGCGCGGGCGAAGGCGCCGAAGGCGCCGGTGTCGCACTCCTGGGCCTCGGCGTAGGTGGTCACCGGGCCATCGTGGAAGAAGAGGGTCAGCAGCCCGGTGGTGGAGCTCACGTGCACGGGCACGCCGGCTTGGTCGGCGAGCAGACGCAGGCCCTCGGCCAGCTGCCCGGTGATCTGGTCCAGATGGATGTAGGCGTCCGCGTCCAGCAGCTCCAGGGTGGCCAGGCCGGCCGCAGTGGCCAGCGGGTTTCCCGACAGCGTGCCGGCCTGATAGACGTCGCCGGCGGGCGCTACCCGGCCCATCAGGTCGGCCCGGCCCACATAGGCGGCGGCGGGCAGGCCGCCGCCGATCACCTTGCCGAGCACGGTCAGGTCGGGGAGGACGCCCTCACGCTCCTGTGCGCCTCCGCGCGCCACCCGGAAGCCGGAGATCACCTCGTCGAAGACCAACAGCGCACCGCTGGCGTCGGCCGCCTCGCGCAGGAAGGCCAGGAAGCCCTCGGCGGGGGGAACCAGGCCCATGTTGGCGGGGTAGGGCTCGGCAAGCACGGCCGCGATCTCGCTTGTGCCCGCCTGGGTGTGCTCGGCCAGTGCACGCCTCACCGCCTCCCGGTCGTTCCAGGGCACGACCACCGTGGCGGCGGCCTGGGCGGTGGGAACGCCGGGGCTTGCGGGCACGCCCCCCCTGGGAGGATGACCCGCCTGGCGGCGCGCAACCTCCCGGGTGGCCAGCCCCGAGCCGGCCTCGGCCAGCAGCCCGTCCACGTGGCCGTGGTAGGCGCCCGCGAACTTGAGCAGCTTCTCGCGGCCGGTGCACGCGCGCGCCAGGCGGATGGCGCTCATCACCGCCTCGGTGCCCGAGTTGACCATCCGCACCATCTCGGCGGAGGGCACGCGGTCCACGATCTCCTGCGCGATCGCCACCTCCGCCTCCGTGGTGGCCCCGTAGCTGGTGCCCCGAGTCGCGGCGTCGCGCACCGCCCCGATCACCGCGGGATGGGCGTGACCGGCGATCAGCGGCCCCCACGAGCACATCCAGTCGAGGTAGGAGTTGCCGTCCACGTCCTCGATCTCCGCCCCAAGCCCGCGCGCGATGAAGATGGGGTCGCGGCCGATCGAGCGCAGCGCGCGCACGGGTGAGTTGACCCCGCCCGGCATCAGGTGGACGGCCCGCTGGTAGAGTTCGTCGGAACGGGTGGTGGCGAGCGCGGCGGGACGGCCGCTCACGCGTGCTCGGACTCCCACCGCTTGTGCTCATCGGTGTAGTAGAGGAGCCGGATCTTCTTGAACTCCGTCGACGAGTAGAGCGTGCTGCGGTCCTCGATCCCGGTCTCCTGCGCGATCGAGTCCAGGATCGCGTCGCACTCCTCCTTGGAGCGGCCGTGGGCCATGGTGAAGACCGAATAGGGCCAATCCTCATACGTCGGGCGCTGGTAGCAGTGCGAGATGCCGCGGTAGGAGGCCATCAGCGGCGCGATCTCCATGATCCGCTCCTCGGGGACGTTCCACACTCCCATCCCGTTGGCCGAGAAGCCGGCGCGGCGGTGAAAGAGGATGGCGGCCACGCGGCGCAGGGCCTTGCGCTGCTTCATCGACTCCAGGTGGTCGAGCAGCTCGCGCTGGGAGATCCCCACGGCCTCCGCCGCGGGGGCGTAGGGCTCGGAGGTCACCGGCATGTCGCCCTGGAGCGCCTTGATCACGGCCACGTCGAGGTCGGTGACCGCGATCGCATCCGGCTCCATCGGATCTTGCGCCTCCCCGGCGGCGGCGAGGTCCTTGGTGCCCTTCTCCATCTCCAGGTCCATGCGGATCTTGAACAGCTTGAGCGTGGGCAGCTGGCGCACCGACTCGGCCCCGGTCAGCTCCTGTAGCAGCGCGAGCGTGCCCTGGAGGCCCAGCTTCGAGTCGGGCTCGGTGGCGATCGTGAACTACATGTTGAAGTCGTGGTTGCGCAGGTAGTTGTGCGAGACGCCGGGATGGGAGTTGATGATCTTCCCCGCGCGCCACGGGTTCTCGGGGTCGATCTTGGCGGCCACCAGCATCGACGAGTAGCCCAGGACGCGGGTGTCGAAGATCGGGGTGACCTGGCGGATGATGCGCTCGTGAAGCAGCCGGGAGACACGGCGCATGACCTCGTCCTCGGATACTTCCGCCAGCTTCGCAACGTGCGCGTAGGGCCGCGGCTGAAGCGGGAAGGACCCCTGCATCAGGTTCAACAGCTTCTTGTCCAGGTCGTCCAGCGAGACGGCGGCACCGTCCTTGCGGGCGCGGACCTTGGGTAAGGCGCCTCGTTCGCGAGCTGACGCTGCGGTTGCCGCCGGATCAGCCGGTGGGTTCAGCGAAGCCATCGCGCCACCTCCGTGGCCCAGTAGGTGATGACCACGTCGGCGCCGGCGCGGCGGATCGAGGTCAGGGTCTCGAGGACCGTAGCGGTGCGGTCCAGGTATCCGGCCGCCGCCGCCGCCTCGACCATCGCGTACTCTCCGCTCACGTTGTAGGCGGCCACCGGCAACTTGGTCGCCTCCTTGACCCGGTGCAGGATGTCGAGGTAGGCCATGGCCGGCTTGACCATCAGCATGTCGGCCCCCTCCTCCACGTCGAGCAGCGACTCGCGCACGGCCTCGTCGGAGTTGGCCGGATCCATCTGGTAGGAGCGTCTGTCGCCGAGCGCGGGCGCGGAGTCGGCGGCCTCGCGGAAGGGCCCGTAGAAGGCGGATGCGTACTTGGCCGAGTAGGCGACGATCGGCGTGTCCTTGAGGCTCTCGGCGTCGAGCTGGGAGCGCAGGGCACCCACG
>JBPCNQ010000008.1:0-3885 GCA_051001095.1 Thermoleophilaceae bacterium | reverse complement strand
TCTGCTGCGCCTGGTGCGCGATGCCGGCGGGCGGGTCGTGGCCGACCCGCGCCGGCTCGGGCAGGGGAGGGGGGCGTACGTGTGCTCGGCCGAGCAGTGTGGAGCGGCGATCGAGGACGGAAGGCAGATCGCGCGAGCGCTGCGGTCTTCGGTGACCGTTGGACAACAGACCCTAGACTTGGTGAGAGAATGGCAAAGAAGCGAGTTCACGAGATAGCGAAGGAGCGAGGGATCCCCTCCAAGGAGGTCCTCGCCACCCTGCAGGCCGCCGGCCTCGACGTAAAGGCCGCCGCCTCCAGCGTGGACGAGGGCGACATCGTGCGCGCCTTCGACGGTGGCGGCGCAAACGGCGGTGGGGCCGATCAGCCCGCCGCCATGCAGGCGGGGGAGGCCAACGGCCAGGGTACGACCGGGCCGGCCCGCCAGGAGGCTCAGCGTCCCACCCGTACCGAGCAGGCGCCCGGTGCCGGCGGGCGCCGCCGCCGCGTGGTCATCGACTCGCAGGCCTCGCGGCGCTCTCCAGGCCCGCCTCCCCAGCAGAACCAGCCCCCGCGCCGCCGCGGCCGGCGCCGGCGCACCCCGTGGGTCGAGCCCGACCTGACGGCCAAGCCCGAGGTCCCCGCCGAGATCGTCATCACGCCGGTGCAGTCGGGGGCGACGGTCAAGGAGGTGGCCGAGTCGCTGGGCCTGTCCGCGCCCGAGGTGATCAAGAAGCTGATGGAGCTGGGCCAGATGGCCACGCTCACCCAGACGCTCTCCGACGACGCGATCGAGGTTCTGGCCGACGGCTTCGACAAGAAGGTCGAGATCCAGCATGCGGCCGATGACGTCACGACCGAGCCCGTGTACGAGGACGTCGAGGGCGATCTGTCCCAACGGCCTCCAGTCGTGACCATCCTCGGCCACGTCGACCACGGAAAGACCTCGCTGCTCGACGCGATCCGCCAGACCGAAGTGGCCGCCGGCGAGGCGGGTGGCATCACCCAGCACATCGGCGCCTACCAGGTGCACCATGGCGACCACACGCTCACCTTCCTGGACACGCCGGGACACGAGGCCTTCACGGCAATGCGCGCCCGCGGCGGGCAGGTGGCCGACATCGCCGTGGTCGTGGTGGCCGCCGACGACGGCGTCATGCCCCAGACGGTGGAGGCGGTCGACCACGCCAAGGCGGCCGACGTGCCGATCATGGTGGCCGTCAACAAGATCGACAAGGAGGGTGCGGACCCCAACCGTGTCCGCGGCGAGCTGGCCCAGCAGGGCCTGACGCCGGCCGACTGGGGCGGCGACACCGAGTTCGCCGACGTGTCGGCCAAGACCCATCAGAACCTGGAGGAGCTGCTGGACACGCTCATCACGATGGCCGACATCCAGGAGCTGCGGGCCAACCCCGACGCCGAGGCATCGGGCACCGTGATCGAGTCGCGCCTTGACCCCGGCCGTGGCGCCGTGGTCAGCCTCCTGGTCCAGCGCGGAACGATGAAGGTGGGCGACGCCGTCGTGGCCGGGGCGCACTCCGGCCGTGTGCGCTCCATGAGCGACTACCGCGGTGAGCGCGTGAGCAAGGCCACTCCCGGCATGCCGGTGGAGATCCTGGGCTTCGACGGCGTCCCCGAGGCGGGCGAGCACGTGCGCGTGGTCGACAACGAGCGCGAGGCCCGGCGGATCGCCGGCGACCGCGCCAACCGGCTGAAGACCGAGGCCCTGGCCCGCCGCGCCGGTGTGCGCGTGTCGCTCGAGGACGTGATGGCCCGTGCCCGCGGCGGCGAGCTGGCCGAGCTGAACCTGATCGTCAAGGCCGACGTGGCCGGCTCGCTGGAGGCACTCGCCGATGAGGTCGCCAAGCTGCCCCAGACCCAGGTCACGGTGAACCTGATCCACGACGCGGTGGGCGGGATCAACGAGTCCGACGTGATGCTGGCCTCGGCGTCGGAGGCGATCGTCATCGGCTTCAACGTGCGCCCGGTCGGCGACGCCGGCGCGGTGGCCCGGCGCGAGGGCGTGGAGATCCGCACCTACTCGGTGATCTACAAGGTGATCGAGGAGCTGCGCCAGGCCATGGAGGGCCTGCTCGTCCCGGAGGAGGTCGAGGCCACGGTGGCCACGGTCGAGATCCGCGAGACCTTCAAGGCCTCCCGCGTGGGCACCATCGCCGGCTCGATGGTCGTCGAGGGCACCGTCACCCGCGGCGCCGCCGTGCGGCTGATCCGCGACGGCACGATCGTCTACGACGGGCGGATCGGCTCGCTGCGCCGCTTCAAGGACGACGTGCGCGAGGTCACGGCCGGGATGGAGTGCGGCATCGTGCTGGAGAACTTCGCCGACGTGAAGGAAGGCGACGTGCTCGAGATCTACGAGACGCGGCAGGTCGAGCAGACGCTCGCCTAGCTCGTCGGTCGGCTGCTCGGCCAGGATGATCGTGGCCTTCGTCGTATACCTGGAGCTGGGGCTCTTCTTCCCCGAGGGGTCGGACTTGAAGGGAAAGCGCAGGGAGGTGCAGTCCGTGAAGGCACAACTCGCAAGGCGCTTCGGCGCCGCCGTGGCCGAGACCGATCACCACGACCTGTGGCAACGGGCGACCCTGTCCTGCGCGCTGGTGGCCCGGGACGCCGGCGGCGCCCAGCAGCAGGCCGACTCGCTCGAGCGCTGGCTCTGGGGTCGCTTTCCCGAGGGGTACTCCGTGTCGCGCAGCCTGACCTCCGACGACGAGCTGATGGGCCGCTGACGTGGCCTCGAGTCGCATGCGACGCGTGAACGGGGCGGTGCGCGAAGTGCTCTCCTCCAGGCTGGCCGCCGGGCTTTCGGACCCCCGCATAGGATTCGTCACGGTGACCTCCGTCGAGACCGTCTCTGACCTCAGCCACGCTCGCGTCTACGTCAGCGTGCTGGGCTCGGAGACCGAGCGCGAGAAGACGATGGAGGGCCTCGCCTCCTCCCGCGGGTTCCTGCAGGCCGCCCTGGCCCGCGAGCTGCGCATGAAGCGCACGCCCACGCTGGAGTTCGCGCACGACCCGTCGGTGGACGAGGGCTTCCGGATCGCCCAGCTGATCGAGGAGAACGAGCGGTGAAAGCCTCGGCGCGGTGCTCGCCGGACGAGGGCGGGCTGCTCTCCTCCCCGGGCGTGGGGACCGAGATTCACCAGATCGCCGAGGAGATCCGCGCTGCGGACAAGCTGCTGCTGACCACCCACGAGCACCCCGACGGGGACGCGCTGGGCTCGCTGCTCTCGATGCACTGGGTGCTCGAGCAGTTGGGCAAGGACTCGGTGATGTACATGTCGCCGGACGAGTTCCCGTTGCCGATCGAGTACCAGGACATGACGCTCGACGGGCTGCTGGGGGCGCCGCCTGAGGACATCGACCAGCGGGTGGTGGTCTTTCTGGACTGCGGGAACATCGACCGGATGCCGGTGGACTTCCTCAAGCGCGAGGGCATCCACATCCTCAACATCGACCACCACCACGACAACACGCGCTTCGGCACGGTCAACCTCGTGGTGTCCGACGCCTCGTGCACCGCGGAGATCGTGTTCGACCTGTCGCGCGAGCTGGGCGCCGAGCTCACGCCCGGGATCGCCGACGCCATGTACGTCGGGCTGGTCACCGATACGGGCCGGTTCATGTACCAGAACACCACGCCCGCGGCGCACCGGATGGCGGCCGAGCTGATCGAGGCCGGCGTGGACACCCACGGCGTCTACCGGCGCCTCCAGCTCCTCTCCCGGGCCCTGCGCAGCGTGTCCCGCTACGACGAGGGGATCATCACCATGGCCTCGCTCACGCGCCAGGACTTCGAGGAGACCGGTGCGCTGGAGACCGACTCCGAGGGGATCGTCGACCACGTGCGCTCGGTCGAGGGCACCAAGGTGGCCGTGCTCGCACGCGA
>JBPCNQ010000007.1:0-10916 GCA_051001095.1 Thermoleophilaceae bacterium | reverse complement strand
CAGGGAACGGAACCCGTCCAGGCGGCGCTGGAGCCGCGAGTGCTCGGAAGAAACCTGGGCGGCGCGGTCCTGGTCGTCCCAGAAGGCCGGTTCCCCCATCTCGCGCTCCAGCTCGGCGACGCGTGCCTCCAGCGAGGGTGGGTCAAAGATAGTCCGCGAGCAGCCTCAGCTGGTCGCGGAGGCCGGTGGCGCTAGCCATCGGCCCTCAGTGCCCGTGGCTTGACGTAGCCAAGCCGTGTCATGGGGCTAGGCCCCATGACATTTCTTGAACTTCGTGCCCGAGCCGCACCAGCACGGGTCGTTGCGGCCGATCTGCTCCTTGGGGTCCACCGTCCGCGTCTCCACGTGCACGGGCAGCTCGATCTCGTCGTACTCGCCCACGTAGTCCTCGGAGACGACCTGGCCGTTCCCGGACTGGCGGGCCGCGGCCAGCGCGCTGGGCTGCTCCTGGGCGGTGCCCCCCGCGTAGGAGAAGGCGGCGGTCGAGGACGTGTTGGCCCCTCCGCCCCAGTTGGAGCGGGCGGCCTGCTGGGGCTCCTCGGACTCGACCTCGAGCTCGACGACGAAGATATAGCGCGCGAACTCCTCCCAGATCGAGTTCATGAGCTGCGTGAACATGTCGAAGCCCTCGTTCTTGTAGGCCACCAGCGGCTCGATCTGGGCGAACCCGCGCAGGTGGATTCCCTCGCGCAGGTAGTCCATGTCGTGCAGGTGCTCGCGCCAGCGCTCGTCGATGATCTGGAGCAACATGAACCGCTCGAGCGCGCGCATGAGCTCGGAGCCCAGCTCCTCCTCGCGGTCGCCGTAGGCCTCGACGATGTCCTCGCGCAGCTCGGCGAGGAGACCGGCGCGATCCGCGTTGTTGGGGTCCATCTCCTCGAGGTCGAGCCCCACCGGGTACATCTGCTCGAGCTGCGTGTAGAGGCCGGGCAGGTCCCATCTCTCGGGGAAGTCGCCCTCCATGTACTGCTCGCCCAGCCGGGCCGCGACCTCCGGGAGCTGCTCCCGCGCGGTGGTCGACATGTCCTCGCCCTCGAGGATCTTGTCGCGGTACTCGTAGATGATCTCGCGCTGCTGGTTCATCACGTCGTCGTACTCGAGGACGCGCTTTCTGATCAGGAAGTTCTGCTCCTCGACCTTGCGCTGGGCGCCCTCGATCTGCTTGGAGAGCATCTTCGCCTCGATCGCCTCCTCCTCGCCGGCCTCGCCGGTCGGACCGAGCTTGTCGAGGATGCGGTAGATCCGGTCGCCGGCGAACAGGCGCACCAGGTCGTCCTCGGCGGAGAGGAAGAAGCGCGACTCGCCGGGATCGCCCTGGCGGCCGGAGCGGCCTCGGAGCTGGTTGTCGATCCGGCGCGACTCGTGGCGCTCGGTGCCCACGATGTACAGGCCGCCGGCCTCCACCACCACCTCGCGATCTCGCTCGACCTGCTCCTCGAAGCGGGGGTAGGCCTCGTCCCAGGCGTTGTCGTACTCGGGACTGCCCGGCTCCAGCTTCTTCGCGGCCAGCTCAACCTCGGTCAGGTGCTCGGCGTTGCCGCCCAGCTTGATGTCGACGCCGCGGCCGGCCATGTTGGTGGCGATGGTCACCGACTCTGGACGGCCGGCCTCGGCGATGATCTCGCCCTCGCGCTCGGCGTGCTCGGGCTTGGCGTTGAGCACCACGTGCCTGACGCCCTTCTTGGCCAGCATCCCGGCCAGCAACTCGGAGACCTCCACGGAGATGGTGCCCACCAGCACCGGCTGGCCCTTGGCGGTGCGCTCCTCGATCTCGCGGACCACGGCGCCCCACTTGCCGTCCTTGGTCTTGTAGATCTGGTCGTTGTTGTCGCTGCGGACCATCGGCCGGTTGGTCGGGACCTCCACCACCTGGAGCTTGTAGATCTTCATGAACTCGGTGGCCTCGGTCAGGGCCGTGCCGGTCATGCCCGCGAGCTTGTCGTAGCGGCGGAAGTAGTTCTGGTAGGTGATCGTGGCGACCGTCTGGTTCTCCTCCTGGATCGCCACGCCCTCCTTTGCCTCGACGGCCTGGTGCAGGCCCTCCGACCAGCGGCGGCCCTCCAGGATCCGGCCCGTGAACTCGTCGATGATCTTCACCTCGCCGTCGATCACCGAGTAGTCCTTGTCCCGGCGATAGAGCGACTCGGCCTTCAGCGCCTGCTGCAGGTGGTTGACCAGATTGCCGTGCTCCGCCTTGTACATGTTGTCGATCCCGAGGAACTTCTCGGCCTTCTCGACGCCTCGCTCGGTCACGGCCACCGTCTTGTGCTTCTCGTCGGCCTCGTAGTCGAAGTCCCCGACCCAGTTCTTGTCCTTGCCCTCCAGCCCCTCGGGCTTCTTGCCCGGCTCCATCTTGGGAGCCAGCTCGGCGAACTTGTAGTAGAGGTCGGCGGCCTGCTCGGGGGCGCCGGAGATGATCAGCGGTGTGCGTGCCTCGTCGATCAAGATGTTGTCGACCTCGTCGACGATCGCGAAGCCGTGGCCGCGCTGGGACTTCTCGGCGGCATCGGTGGCGAGGTTGTCGCGCAAGTAGTCGAAGCCGAGCTCCGAGTTGGTGCCGTAGGTCACGTCGGCCTCATAGGCGGCGCGCTTGGCGTCCCAGTCGTTCTCGTCGGACTGCAGGATCCCCACGGTCACGCCCAGCAGGTCGAAGACCGGCTTCATCCACAGCGCGTCCCGGCGCGCGAGGTAGTCGTTGACGGTGACCAGGTGCACGCCCTTGCCCTGGGCGGCGTTGCCCTCGGCGTCGCGGGCGGTGAGCGCGTTCAGGCAGACGGGCAGCGTGGAGGTCAGCGTCTTGCCCTCACCGGTCCTCATCTCGGCGATGGAGCCGTCGTGGAGCACCATCCCGCCGATCAGCTGGACGTCGAAGTGGCGCTGACCCAGCGCACGCCTGGCGGCCTCGCGCGTGATCGCAAAGGACTCGAACAGCAAGTCATCGAGGCTCTCGCCTCCCACCGCACGCTCGCGCAGGGAGTCGTAGCGCTCGCGCAGCTCAGCGTCCGAGTCGAGCTCCATCTCGGCCTCGAAGTCGTTGATGCGCGAGACCTTCTTCTCGAACTGCTTGAACTTCTTGCCCTCACCCATGCGGAGGGCCTTGTCGAAGAGCGGCATCAGGGCGAGAGTAGCAATGGGGTGGGCGGCTGCGGTGCGGCTTGTGGGCGTTCCGTGCAGCGGCTCGAGCGCGTTCGGGGAGGTGGGGTTGGGGTGCCCCTCAGAGCAGGTCAAACCCGCTCCCCGGAACGCCTGAAGAGCCCCTAGCCCAGGCCCATCCGGGGCGAGGCCTGCCTGGCCTCGCGGCGCTTGCGCCGCTTCTCCCGGTGACGCTTGACCTGACGCGAGAGATCCTCGGCCGCCAGGTTGACGGAGTGGACCATGTCCTCGGACTCCTCGCAGGCCCGGAGCGTGACGCCCTTCAGATGGAGCGTGACCTCCGCGATCTGGGAATCGCGGATCGCCGGATTGCGCTGCTCCGAGAGCTCGACCTCCATCGAGGCGTACTCCGACACCTGGCGCGCGACCTTGGCGAACTTCTTGTCCACCCGCGTCCTGAGCTCGTCGTTGACCGGAACATTGCGTCCCTTCACGTCGATGCGCATGCGGACCCTCCTAGGGGCTTCGCTGATGGCTGAGGTGCAATTGATGCTAATGACACGAGCGGCGGCTGCCAAGTCGAATCGTGCGCGTTCACCGCCCGGGGGTCCTGGCGTAGGCGACGGCCGCCACCTCGGCCACCCCTGCGGCGCGCAGCGCCTCCGCGCATGCCGCCAACGTGGAGCCGGTGGTCACCACGTCGTCGACCAGCACCGCTTTCGCCGGCACTTCGCCGCAGGCCCGGATCGCGGCCCCCGGCCCCTCCAGCCGCTCGGCCCGTCCACGGCCGACCTGATGCCGCGCGCTGCCGGCGCGCACGAGGCAATCGACGACCTCCAGCCCGGTCCGCCGCGCGAGCGGGGCGGCGATCCCCTCGGCCTGGTTGAAACCGCGCCGGCGGCGACGGCGGGGATGCAGCGGCACGGGCACCAACGCGGTCCCCGCGGGGATCAGCCCGGACGGCGCGCCCGCGGCGACCTGGGCCGCCATCGGCTCGGCCAGGCCGGGGGCGCCGCGGTACTTCAGGCCGCGGACCAGCGACTTGGCGGGACCGTCATAGGCGACGGGCGCCCACACGGCCACGCCATCCAGCACCACGACTTCGGGCCCCAGCCAGCGCAGCTCGCGGCGACACCCCCCGCACAGCGGCTGACCGGGAAGCGCGTCGACGCCGCAGCCCCAGCAGAAGGGAGGGGCCACCAGGGAGGCTAGGCGGCCAAGCAGAGCGGGCATGTGCCGAGCATCGCGAGAGGGATGCGACCGCGGGGGCCCCAGTGCCACAATCGAGCGCGTGGGAAGCACCGATCTCGTAACGCAGTTGGCCGTGAGCCCGGAGATCAGCTGGCTTCCCGATCCCTTCGTGCTCGCCCCGCTGTCGGTGCTCGTGGCCGTCTACGTGCGGCGCTTTGGGCGCGCTCGGCGGGAGGCCGGGGGCCGCGGCGCCGGTCTGGCCCAGGCCGCCGCGTTCGCCGCCGGGATGCTCGCCCTCCTGATCGCGCTGGCCTCGCCCGTCGATGGGCTCGGCGAGGACTACCTCTTCTCCGCGCACATGGCCCAGCACGTACTGCTGGGCGACATCGCCCCCGCACTGCTCCTGCTCTCGCTCTCCCGCGTGCTCCTGCGACCGGCCACCAGGCGGCTGATGGGGGTCGAGCGCGCCCTGGGACCGCTGGCCTCGCCTTGGACCGGCATCGCCATCTGGCTGGGCCTCATGTACACGTGGCACGTCCCGGCCATGTACGACGCCGCCCTGAAGCACCCGGTCATCCACCTGATCGAGCACGGCGCGTTCTTCACCGGCGGCGTGATGGTGTGGTGGCCCCTGATCCAGCCCGTCCCCATGCGCCGGCGACTGACCGGCCTGCAGACCGTGACCTACATCGCCACGGCCAAGTTCGGCCTGGCCGCCCTCGGTCTGTACCTGACCTGGTCGGGCCACGTGCTCTACGACTACTACGAGGGCGTGCCGCGCATATGGGGCCTGTCGGTGATCGGCGACCAGAACGCCGGCGGCGCGATCATGATGGTCGAGCAGTCCCTCACGTTCGTGATCGCGCTCGTGGTCCTCTTCTCGCGGATGCTCGCCCAGTCCGAGGAGGAGGAGCGCCGCAAGGAGCGCCTGGAGGACCGGGCGGCGGCGCGCACGGTGTAGCTTCCACCCCCGGCGCGCGGGGGGTGGAGCGTCGCCTACGACAGCTGGTCGAACGGCCGCAGCCGCGACGTGATTCCAGAGCCGCCGTGGATGGCGCCGATCAGGATCTCGCCGGCGGCGATATCGGTGCCCGGGAAGACGATCGAGTCGCGCAGCGACACGCCGTCGCCCACCTGGCAGCCGTCGCCGATGGCCACCGGGCCCATGAGCCGGACTTCGGAGCCGAACTGCACGCCCTCGCCGACCCACACCGGGCCGCCGATGACCTCGACGCCATCCGGGGCCGAGCTTCCCTCGTCGATATCCACCTTCATCCGGCCCTCAAGGGCATCCCAGGTGCCCTCGCGCAGCTCGCCGAGCGAGCCGACGTCGTTCCAGTAGTCCTCGATCTCGTGCACGTGGAATGGCACGTCGTTCTCCAGCAGCGCCGGGAACACGTCGGCGGCCCAGTCGACCGGATCCTGCTCGGGGAAGTAGTCGAAGATCTCGGGCGATAAGCAGTAGATCCCGCAGTTGGCCAGCTCGGACTTGGCCTCGGAGGCCTCGGGCTTCTCCTGGAAGCCCTCGACACGTCCGTCGGAGTCGTGGATCACCACCCCGTACTCCCGCGTGTCGGGGACCTTCTTGACCGTCAGGGTGGCGATGCCGGCGGCGGAGCGGTGGCGGTCCACCAGGCCGCGCACGTCCATGTCGGTCAGGGCATCGCCGGATATCACCACGACTTCGTCGTCGCCGAAGAAGTCGGCCACGTTGCGTACGCCCCCGGCAGTGCCCAGCAGCTCGTCCTCGTGACGGTAGGTCAGGCGGTCGCCGAAGTACTCGCGAATGGTGTCGGGGTAGTGGTGCAGGTTGGCGATCAGCTCGTCGAAGCCCTGAGACCGCAACAGGCCCACGATGTGGGCCATGACCGGGCGGTCGAGGACGGGCACCATCGGCTTGGGCAGCTCGAAGGTGATCGGCTTGAGGCGGGTACCCAGGCCCGCGGCGAGAACCATGGCCTTCATGAGCGCGGGCACGCTAGCAGCCCTCCCCTCAAGCCCCTGCGCGCACGGCCGATAGGAGGAAGGCACCGTCCGGCACCGTCGGCTCCAGGAGATAGCCCTGAGCTCCACCAAGGCCTCCCCGGCCAACACCGCAGCAGCGCTCGCGGCCGTCCGCCGCCTGTCCCTGCACACCCTGAAGGCGCCCGGCGCCGACGCGGTCTACGCGACGCTGGCTCAGGAGCTGTTCGCCGTATTCGCGGTCGACGACGTCCACGTCTCACGCCTGTCCCAGGACAAGACGGTCGGCCACGCGACGCAGTACTCCTCAGGGCCGGCGGACGAGGCGGTCCCCGTCCAGACCTATGCCCTGCACCTCGACGAGGGCTCGGCGGCCCTGGAGGTTGCGCGGTCGGGACAACCGCTCATGGAGAGCGACGCGGCGGGGTCGAAGTACATGAACCCCGGGCTGACCGAACGCTTCGGGGCGGCCAGCGCCGTGTTCGTGCCCGTCACCTCGGGCCACGATGTCGTTGCCGTCGTGACCCTCGTCTCCCGCGCGCCTCGCGAGTTCGGACCCGACGACGTGGAGCTGGTGTTCACGCTCGTGAACCAGTGCTCGGCGGCGCTCGCCGTGCTCGAGATGCGAACCCGCCTGGGCGCTCGTGCCGATCGCCAGGCCGCGCTCGCGCGTGCGGCCGGCGCGCTGAACGCGCGCCTGGATCTACGGTCGGTCCTCGACACGCTGTGCCGGGAGGCCGATCTGATGGTGGGCGGCGACTTGGCGGGCGTCTACCTGGGCGAGGCCGAGACGGGCGGGCTGGCGGTCGCCGGGCACGGAATGCGCAGGGACTCCGACTGGTACGGCTACGTGATCCGGCCTGGAGAGGGAGTCGGCGGGCAGGTGCTGGCCTCGGGTGAAGCGGCGGTATCCAACTCCTACCGCACCGAAGTGGCGGTTCCCCAGACCCCCGACATGGAGCCGCTGCGGACCGCTGCGGCCGTGCCCATCCGGTGGGACGGCAAGCTCAAGGGAGCGCTGTCGGTCGGCTTCAGGCAGATGCGGGCGGTCACCGATGAGGATCTCCAGGGATTGCAGGCGATGGCCGACCTGGCTGCGGTGGCGTGCCGCAACGCAGAGGCCTTCGAGCGTGCCCAGACAGCTGCGCGCACCGACTCGCTCACCGGTATGCTCAACCACGGGGCGCTGCAGGTGCGCATGCGCGAGGAGATCGCGCGGGTGTCGCGCACGGACGAGCCGCTCACCTGCCTGCTCGCCGACCTGGACAACTTCAAGCCGGTCAACGACGTCCACGGTCACCTGATCGGCGACCAGGTGCTCAAGGAGGTCGCGGGCGGGCTGGCCGAGGAGTTCCGGGAGTACGACGGCATCGCCCGCTTCGGCGGCGACGAGTTCGTGGTCGTACTGCCGGGAGTGGGCTCCGCTGACGCCCTGACGGCTGCCCGGCGGCTGCAGCGGGCGGTGGGCAGGGCCATCGCGCCCGACCAGCTTGCGGCGGAGGTGACCTCCTCGGTCGGTGTGGCCCTCTGGCACGAGCCCCTGAGTGCCGGCGAGCTGCTCGACCGGGCCGACAGGGCCCTGCTACTGGCCAAGCGCCGGGGCAAGGACAAGATCGTGGTCGCCTCCCGGCAGACCGAGAGGGAGCTCGCTCGGCTGGAGTGGCATCCCGGCGAGCCGTCCGAGCTGCTGGCCCAGCTGTGGGACATGGTCAGCCAGTGCGACCGGCCACACGAGGTGCTGGCCCGCCTGCCCGAGCTGCTGTCGCAGTCACTGGACCTCGCCGACTGCGTGCTGGTCCACCCGGCGTTGATCGGGGATCGCGCCAAGACCCTCGCACGGCTCGGCGGCGGCCCCGTGGCGCGCTCGAGCCTGGCCGCGCTGCGTCAGGCCCTGGGAACGGCCGAAGCGCTTCCTATCCGCGACGGGCCGGGCGCTTACGCGGCTATCGCGCTCGAGCACGACGGCGCGGTGCACGGCCTTTTGGTGCTGCGCTGCGAGGAGACGCCCTTCCCCTTGTCGCTGCTGCGGTTGGCCGAGCTGACCGCAGGGCAGGCCGTCACCGCCCTGACGGGCCAGGCCGGCGGCGCCTCGCGCTCGGCGGTGGGCGCGCTGGCCGCGGCGATCGACGCGCGCGACAACTACACCCACTCGCACTCCGAGCAGGTGGTCACCCTGGCCGAGACGGTCGCCCGGCGCCTCGGGCTGGGGGACCCGGTACTGGCGCACATCCGCGACGGCGCCATGCTGCACGACGTGGGCAAGGTGGCCATACCCAACGAGATCCTCTATAAGGCCGGCCCTCTCACCTCCGAGGAGTGGGCGGCGATGCGCGAGCACCCCGTCATCGGCGAGCGGATCCTCCTGCGCACGCCCGAGCTGGCGGCGATCGCGCCCATGGTCCGCCACGAGCACGAGCGCTGGGACGGCAACGGCTATCCCGACGGCCTGATCGGCGCCTCGATCCCGATCGGCAGCCGCGTGATCCTGGCTTGCGACGCCTACAACGCGATGATCACCGCCCGCCCCTACCGCGAGCCGATGAGCCGCGCCGATGCCAGGGCCGAGCTGGAGGCCGGCGCAGGCACGCAGTTCGACCCCGAGGTCGTTGCCGCGCTGCTGGCCAGCGTGGCCGAGCAGCACGCCCCCGCCGCCGCCTAGGGTGGCGCCATGAGGAGGCCCTGATCGAGAGGCGTGCGCCGGTGGGCCGCGCTAGCCGGGCAGCCAGCTCTGCCGGTAGTCGAGCTGCTCCTCGGTCGGCTCGTCGACCTTCACGCCGAACGCCGCCAGCTTCAGACGGGCGACCTCCTCGTCCAGCCCGCGCGGGACGTCGAGCACGCGGGACTCCAGCTTGTCCCCGTTGCGGGCCAGGTGCTCGGCAGCCAGCGCCTGGAGAGCGAAGCTGATGTCCATGACCGCCGCGGGATGGCCCTCACCCGCGGCCAGGTTGACCACGCGGCCCGAGGCCAGCAGGTGCAGCCGCCGCCCGGCCACCTCGTAGCGCTCGACCAGGGGCAGCACCGCGCGCGGCGGCCCGTCGGCGGCGGCTCGCAAGGCGTCCAGGTCGATCTCTACGTCGAAGTGGCCCGCGTTGGCCAGCACCGCGCCGTCCTTCATGCGCTCGAAGTGCTCACGCCGCAGGACGTTGCGCGACCCCGTCACGGTGATGAACAGATCGCCGCGCTGGGCCGCGTCCAGGGAGGGCATGACCTCATAGCCCTCCATCCGCGCCTCCAGAGCACGCAGGGGATCGACCTCGCAGATGACCACGGCGGCCCCCGCGCCTCGGGCGCGCTGGGCGATCCCGCGACCGGCGTACCCGTAGCCGAAGAGCACCAGGGTATTGCCCGCCAGCAGCAGGTTGGCGGCACGCAGGATGCCGTCCAGCGCAGACTGCCCCGTGCCGTAGCGGTCGTTGAGGGTGCGCTCGGACAGCGCCTCGTTCACGGCCAGGACCGGGCAACGCAGCTCGCCCTCGCGCTCCAGCCGGCGCAGCCGCAGGATCCCGGTTGAGGTCTCCTCGGTGCCGCCGATCACCCCGTCCAGGCGGTCGGCGGCGTGGGCGAAGGAGAGCAGGTCGGCTCCGTCGTCGAGTGTCACGTTGGGCCGCGCGTCGATCACCGTCGCCACGTGGGACGCATAGGTTTCCATGTCCTCTCCGCGCGCCGCGTGCACATCGGCCCCCTCGGCGGCCAGCGCGGCCGCCACGTCGTCTTGGGCCGAGAGGGGATTGGCCGAGCACAGCGACGCCTCCGCCCCGCCGGCGCGCAGCGTGCGGATCAGGCACGCGGTCTCGGCCGTGACGTGCAGGCAGGCGGCCACGCGTAGTCCATCGAGCGGGCGCTCGGCGGCGAATCGCTTCCCAATGAGCCCGAGCACGGGCATCTGCCCCTCGGCCCAGGCGATGTGGGCCCCGCCCGCATCGGCGAGGCCCGCATCGGCTATCCGGGATCCCTCAGGCACGACCCAGAACGCTCAGGCCCGTGCCTGCCGAGGAACAGGGGCGCGAAGTGTGCTCAGGCACACGAGCAACCGAGGACGCGGGCAGGCCCGGGCATGTTGCGTTCTGGCTAGTAGCGGTAGTGATCGCTCTTGTACGGCCCGTCCACCTTGACGCCGATGTAGGCGGCCTGATCCTCGGTCAGCTCGGTGAGCCTCGCGCCCAGGGCACCCAGGTGCAGGCGGGCCACCTTCTCGTCCAGCTCCTTGGAGAGCACGCGGACGTTGTTGTCGAAGGAGTCCCGGTTCTTCCACAGGTCAATCTGGGCCAGCGTCTGGTTGGTGAACGAGTTGGACATCACGAACGACGGGTGGCCGGTGGCGTTGCCCAGGTTCAGCAGCCGTCCCTCGGACAGCACGAGCACCGACTTGCCCTCGGGGAAGCGCCACTCGTGCACCTGGGGCTTGACCTCGACACGCTCGAGGCCGTCGATCTTGGCCAGGCCGGCGATGTCGATCTCGTTGTCGAAGTGGCCGATGTTGCCCACGATGGCCTGGTGCTTCATGCGGGCGATGTCGGACGCCTTGATGATGTCCTTGTTGCCCGTGGTGGTGATGAAGATGTCGGCGGTCTCGACGACGTCCTCCAGAGTCACCACCTGGTAGCCCTCCATGCACGCCTGCAGCGCGCAGATCGGGTCGATCTCGGTGACCAGCACGCGTGCCCCCTGGC
>JBPCNQ010000006.1:0-3104 GCA_051001095.1 Thermoleophilaceae bacterium | reverse complement strand
GATGCCCATCAACAGCAGGAAGAGCACGGGCCCCGGGAGCAGCAGCGCGGCGGTGCGACGGTCGCGGCGCAGGAGCCCGACGGCGCCGCCGAGCGCCGCGAAGAGGGGCACCACGCCGAGGCCCCACAGCAGCGTGGAGAGGTAGTAGGTGATGCCGTTGGTGTCGGCCAGGCCGAGCTTGCCGCCCCCGTCGCCCGAGGCCGCCGACTGCTCGTGCAGCCCGGCGCGGAACTGGTGGAAGGAGAACAGCGCGTAGGGGTTGAGGATCAGGAAGGCCCCGGCGGTCGCGACGCCGGCCAGCACGAGGTCGCGGCGGCGGCGCGAGGCCGAACCGGGGGCGAGGACGGCGGCGATCAGCAGCGGCACGAGCACGATCCCCGCCGTGTACTTGGTCGCCATCGCCAGCCCGAGCCCCACCCCGGCCAGCGCGTAGTCGCGGGTGCGCCCGGTGCGCAGCATCCCCGCCGCGCCGGCGAGCGTCATGCAGACGGGCCCGACGAGCACCGCGTCGTTTAGCGCGAAGTGCCCGTAGTGGACGGGCAGGAAGGCGACCGCCAGCAGCGCGGCCGCGACCAGCGCCACCCGGCGGTCGAACAGCCGCACCGCCGCCCACGCCAGCAGCGCCACTCCGAGCGCCGCGAGGATCGCGACGGCGACGCGGGCGTAGGCGAAGACCGCCGTCGGGTCGGCCGCGAGCTGCGCGCGCACCCCGTCCCCGCCCCAGCGCACCCAGAAGAGCCCATGGAACAGGTAGGTCAGCGCGGGCGGGTTGATGTAGTAGCCCGGGTCGTAGGTGTGATCGAACATGCCGATCGCCCGCGGCACGAAGTGCGCGCCCTCGTCGACGTTGTAGACGAAGGGCAGCCCGGCCAGGTGCCCCCACAGCCGCAGGACCAGCCCGCCGACCACGAGCAGCCCGACGCCGATCACGAAGGCGCGAGCCCGCTGCGCGGCGGGCGGGTGCGGCTCAACAGCGGGCATAGGCGGCGTAGCCGGGCGAGCGGGCGGCGAGCTTCCATCCCACGGGCGGCAGCTGGACGGCGGAGGGATCGACGTCGCTGGTCCAGGCCTGGTTGAAGATCGCGAAGCGTCCGAGGACCACGAGGGCCACGCCGCGCCGCTGCGCGCGGCGGCGCTGCACGCGCGCCGACACGCGCTCGAACGGCTCGTCCGCGGCCCAGCGCGAGTCGGGCACGAGCTTGTGGTTGGGCAGCGTCAGCGGGCCGCAGCGCAGTCCGGCGCGGACGGCAGGGGCGTCCAGCACCTCCTGCAGCCCCGCGTGCGCCTCGCCCCGGAAGCGCAGCTCGTTGTCGAAGTGGCGCACGTCGAGGTGCACGGCGGTGAGGACGGCGACGAACGCCACCACCACCGCGGCGGCGCCCGCCCACGCCCGCCGCAGCCGAGTCCCCGGCTCCAGCAGCGTCCAACCGGCCACGGCAAACGCGGCGGAGACCAGGACGCCCAGGGCGGCGACCACCAGGTAGCGCTCGATGGCCGACAGCCCGGCCAGGCCGATGGCCAGGAAGGTCGCCACGCCCGTCACGAGCAGCACCGCCGGCCACACGACCCGGCGCGGCGCGAGCAGCACGGCCGCGAGCAGGCCGACGCCCCCGGCGAGCATCACCGGCAACTTCACGATGTCGGTCAGGAAGCCCGGAATCGCGCCGGGGATCTGGCCGAGGGTCTTCGCCCGCCCCAGATCCTCGGCCGAGTCGCTGGTGTAGTGCAGGGAGAACAGGGGGTCGCCCGTGACGATCCCGTCGACCAGGCCCCACCCCACCGGCGCGGCGACCGTCCACAGCGCCCACACCGCGCGCTGGCGCCAGTCCGACGCCGGCCACATCCACAGGAAGTAGAGGCCGAGCGCCAGCCAGCCCTCCGGGCGCAGCAGCCCGGCCGCGGTGAGGAGTGCGAAGACCGGCGTGCCGCGGCGCGGGCGCCCGGCCTCGAGCGCCACGGCCCAGGCGACGAGCGCCAGGTAGGGGACGTCGATGTACCCGCGCGCGGCGCGGAAGCCGAAGTCGAAGCGGCTCAGCAGCAGCAGGGCGGCGACCACGCCGACCAGCGGCGTGAAGGCCACGCGGCCGAGCCGGTAGATCGCGGCCACCAGGGCCAGGAAGGACGCGAGGATGAGGACGATCCACAAACGGTCCCCGGCGTGGCCGAACAGGTTGAGCACGACCCCGGCCGCGATCGCCAGCGGGTGCTCCGTGGGCAGCCGGAACCCCTCGAAGTGTGGGAGGTGGCCGTGCAGCAGCTCGCGCCCCCAGAGGAGGGAGTAGTAGGAGTCGTAGTTGGGATAGGTCGGGTAGACCAGCGTGCCCACGGCCACGGCCACGCACAGGGCGGCGAACGCGATCTTGGCCCACCGCTCCATGCGCGCGGAGGGTAACCGGGCGCCGGAGGGGGCGGTACTGTTGACCTGCCGCCCGGCGGCCCGCGCGTATGAAGCTGATCATCCAGATCCCCTGCAAGGACGAGGAGCACTACCTCCCCGTCACCCTGGCCGACCTCCCCCGCGAGGTCGAGGGCTTCGACGCGGTCGAGTGGCTGGTCGTCGACGACGGCTCGACGGACGACACGGTCGAGGTCGCCAAGGCCAACGGCGTCCACCACATCGTCCGGCTGACCAACAACAAGGGCCTGGCCTCGGGCTTCCAGGCCGGCCTGGACGCCGCGCTCAAGCTCGGCGCCGACGTGATCGTGAACACGGACGCCGACAACCAGTACGACGCCCGCGACATCCCCGCGCTCCTCGCGCCGATCCTGGCGGGCCGGGCCGACATGGTGGTGGGCGACCGCCAGGTCATGACGATCGAGCACTTCTCCCCGCTCAAGAAGTCTCTGCAGCGGCTGGGCTCCTGGGTGGTGCGCCGCGCGTCGGACACCGACGTGCCCGACACCACCTCGGGCTTCCGCGCCTACAACCGCGAGGCCGCCCTGAGCCTGCAGGTGGTCTCCAAGTTCACCTACACGCTCGAGACGATCATCCAGGCGGGCAAGCTCACCGTCGCGGTCGACCACGTCCCCGTCCGCACCAACGAGAAGCTGCGCGAGTCGCGGCTGTTTCCCTCCATGTCGAGCTACGTGCGGCGCAACGGCCT
>JBPCNQ010000005.1:0-4069 GCA_051001095.1 Thermoleophilaceae bacterium | reverse complement strand
CGACTTAGCCTCGCGGGCCACCTTCTCCAGCCGGCGCTCGGCCTGCTCGAGGTCGGCGTAGAGCAGCTCGGTCTCGATCGTCTCGACGTCGGTCGCGGGATCGACCCGGCCCTCGGGGTGGACGATCTGCTCGTCGGTATGGGCGCGCACCACATGCACCAGCGCGTCGGTCTCGCGGATGTTGGCCAGGAACTTGTTGCCCAGGCCCTCACCCTCGTGGGCGCCGCGCACGAGGCCCGCGATGTCGTGGAACTCGATCGTCTCGTAGACCGTGGGCGTCGCCTTCACCGTCTCGACGACGGCGTCGAGCCGCTCGTCGGGCACACCGACGACGGCCACGTTGGGCTCGACGGTCGTGAAAGGGTAGTTGGCCGCCTGCGCGCCCGCCCGCGTGAGTGCGTTGAAGAGCGAGGACTTGCCCGCGTTGGGCAGCCCGACGATCCCGACCTTCACGGGAGCAGCCTCTCCAGAGCGGTGCCGAAGGCGGCACCGGCGGCGATGTCGGACGGATAGTGCACGCCGACGTATACGCGCGACAGGGCCATGGCACCGGCGCCGGCGTAGAGAGGCACCGAGGGCAACGCCCGGCGCAGGACGGCCGCGGCGGCGAACGCGGTGGTGGAGTGCGCGGAGGGAAAGGATAGTGCGCTCACGGTGGGCGAGAGCGCCGGAAGGTGCTCGACCAGCGGACGGGCGCGCCGGACGACGTACTTGACTGCGATGTTGGCCAGATAGGCGAGGCCGATCACCCTGACCGCACGTGTGTAGGTGTGGCGCTCACCCGGATGGACGAGGGTCCCGGCCACGGCGATCATATGCCACAGCGCGCCGTGCTCCCCCAGGTGCGTGTAGGCCAGGACGGCTCGCTCGACCGGGGCCTGGTGGCCCTTGGTCTGCAGCAGCCTCAGAAGGACGAGATCGAGCCGGCGCAGCACAGGCCCACTAGAAGCCGACCTTCTGGTCGCCGGCCTCGCGGCGGATGTAGACGATCTGGGAGAGGTCCACCAGGATCTCCGAGTCGTCGGTGTCCAGCGTCTGCCAGCGGGGCGAGTTGTCGTCGCCCATCGCGTTGACCAGGTTGTCGTAGGACTCGGCCGTGGCCCGCACGGCGAGCACCGGCCCGCCCTGGAAGCCCACGTCGATCCTTCTCAGTTCCGCCGCCATCCGGAGCAGTGTATTGAGGGTGAAGAGCGCGATCGTTTACGACCCGGGCAGGGATGCCCGAGTCGTCGGGGGCTACGACCCGGGCAGGGATGCCCGACTCGTCGAGGGCTCCACGATCTCGGTGAGCACGCCGCCAGTGCTCTTGGGGCGCACGAACGCCACCCGGCTCCCGCGGATGCCGATCCGGGGCTGCTCGTCGATCAGGCGCAGGCCCGCCTCGCGCAGGCGGTGAAGCGTGGCGTCGATGTCGTCTGAGCGGTAGGCCACATGTTGCATTCCCGGCCCGTTTCGCTCCAGGAACTTGGCCACGCTGCTGTCGGGCCGGATCGGGGTGAGCAGCTCCACGTGGGCGTCGCCGATCTCCAGCAGCACGGCCTCCACGCCGAACTCCTCGACCCGCTCGCGGTGCTGCTCGGCCATGCCCAGGCGGTCCCGGTAGAGGGTGATGGCCTCCTCCAGATCCTCGACGGCCACGCCGATGTGGTCGATCGCCCCGAACACGGCGGAGGAGTCTAGGGCCGGTAGCGCTCGCTGGCCGCGAGCCGCGCTTCGAGGCCGCCCGGCAGCGGCTCCAGCCGCGCCCGCCGCGGCAGCTCGCCCTCGTGCTCGGCCACCAGACGGTCGATGTCCGAGCGCTCCAGCGCCTCCTTGTCCAGCAGGCTGTGGGCGAAGGCCTCCAGCAGCGCGCGGTGCCCGGCCACCATGGCCAGCGCGCGCCGGTGGGCCTGGTCGGCGATGAACTGCTGCTCCTCGTCCACCAGTCGGCGGGTGGCGTCGGCCATTGAGTAGTCGGCGGCCGGGAGCTGCTTGGACTGCATCTGGCTGCCCATGCCGTAGTCGGTGACCATCGACTTGCTGATCTGGTGCACCTTGCGCAGGTCGTCGGAGGCGCCGGTGGTGATCTGGCCGAAGACCAGGTGCTCGGTGACCCGCCCGCCCAGGAGCACGACCAGGTAGTCCATCAGCTCGTCCTTGGTCTTCAGATAGCGGTCCTCCTCGGGCAGGTTGAGCGTGTAGCCCAGCGCCTGCCCGCGAGGGACGATCGAGATCCGGTGCACCTTCTCCACCGAGGGCAGCAGCTCCGAGCACAGCGCGTGGCCGGCCTCGTGGTAGGCCACCACCCGCTTCTCGTGGTCGGTGATCACGCGGCGTGACTGCATGCCGGCCACTACGCGCTCCAGGGCGGCCTGGAAGTCGGCCGTGCGGATGCTGGTGCGCCGGTCGCGGCCGGCGAAGATGGCGGCCTCGTTGCAGATGTTGGCCAAATCGGCGCCGGTCATGCCGCTGGTCTGGCGCGCGATCAGCTCCAGGTCCACGTCCTCCTGGAGCGGCTTGCCGGTGGTGTGCACGTCGAGTATCTGCCCCCGGCCCTTGAGGTCGGGCGGGGTCACGAAGATCTGGCGGTCGAAGCGTCCGGGACGCAGGAGGGCGGGGTCGAGCTTGTCGAGCAGGTTGGACGCGGCGATCACCACGAGCTGGTCGCCGCCACCGAAGCCGTCGAGCTCGACCAGCAGCTGGTTCAGCGTCTGGTCCTTCTCGCCCGAGACGTCGTTGCCGCGCGTGGCCCCCACCGCGTCGAGCTCGTCGATGAAGACGATCGCGGGGGCCTGCTTGCGCGCCTCGCGAAACAGGCGGCGAATGCGCGAGGCTCCCAGCCCGGCGAACATCTCCACGAACGAGGAGGCCGACTGGGCGAAGAAGCGGGCGTTGGACTCGTTGGCCACCGCCTTGGCCAGCAGCGTCTTGCCCGTGCCGGGCGGGCCGTGCAGCAGGATCCCCTTGGGGACCTTGGCGCCGAGCTGGCGGAAGCGCTTGGGGTCGCGCAGGAACTCCACCACCTCGCGCAGCTCGTCCTTGGCCTCCTCCACCCCGGCCACGTCGTCCCATCGGATCGACTCCGAGGACTGGGGCTTGATCTCCTGCGGCTTGGTGCGCGGCATGAGCCGGACCATGTAGACCAGCACCACCGCGATCAGGGCCATGAAGATGATCGGCAGCCAGATGACGGCCCAGTCCTGGACCTGCTGGAAGGTGATGGCGAGGGGCGTCACGGACAGGTCAGGGTAGGGCGGCCCGTCGGGGCCGCGCCAGACCTGCATCGGCGCTGGGCGAGAAAACTTCAGTGCTACGTGACGCGGTCCAGGCGCGGACTGGGGCGATAGTTGCGCCCGACCTTGGCCACGCCGCGCCCGTCGAGGCGCACGACATCGGCGGTGAAGTCGTTCTGGCCTCGCAGCAGCGACGAGCCCACCCCGTAGGCGTCGACCGGTGCCTCCTGGGCCTCGAAGTCGCGGATGCGGTCGGCGTCGAAGCCTCCCGAGCAGACGATTCTCACTCGTTGATGGCCCGCGTCGTCGAGCGCCCGGCGCACGCTCCGCGCCAGCGGCACGTTGACGCCCGGGGGTGCGTTCCCGCCCATCTCGCGAGTCAGGCCCGCGTCCACCAGCTTCTCCGCGGTGTCCAGGCGCACGCCCCAGAGATCCTCTCCCAGCGCGTCGGCGACGGCGAGGGCCGTGGCGATCGAGTCGTTGGCGAAGTCGACCAGCACCGTTACGTTCATCCGGCCGGCGAAGCGGCCGGCAAACGCGCGGGCGGCGGCCACGGTGTCGCCTCCGTAGGCCGCGATCAGGCCATGGGGGACGGTTCCGATGCCCGTGCCGCCCCACCAGGAGGCCTGGGCGTCGGTGGACACTCCGATGGCGCCCGCCACGTGCGCGGCCCAGCCGTCTCCGGTCTGCACGAGCCAGTGGTCGTGGCGGGCGGGGAAGAACAGGATCTGCTTGTCGCGCGCGGCCTCCACCACCTCGCGCACGTTCTTCATCACCAGGGTGCGGCGGGCCAGCGACCCGAGGTAGACGGTCTCGAGGTGGGCGAACAGGCCGTAGTCGCCTTCGATCGTCATCAC
>JBPCNQ010000004.1:0-12064 GCA_051001095.1 Thermoleophilaceae bacterium | reverse complement strand
CCGGGGTCGACGATCAGCGCGCGGTCGGACCCCTCGCGGTTGAACAGGAAGCAGTTCTCCTGCACCGGGCCGACCGTGAGCATCCGCACTTCCATGGCCATCGAGGCTATCTCTGCTTTCGCCGCTGCTTGAGGTCGTAGACGGCGCGGTCGGTGAGGTAGCCCAGCGGGATGTAGAGGATGAACATGGCCGCAGCGATCCCCACGGCGTCCCGTGGCGGCTTCTTGAGAACCACGATCATCAGCACGCCTACAACCACCGCCGCGATGGCCGCTCGGTTCACCGAGCCACGCCAGCTGGGCTCACGGTTCATTCGCTCGGCCCGGCGCTCGCGCGCGGCCTGCTTGGGGGCCTGCTTGGCCTTGGCCTTGCCACCGGCGGGCGGCCGGTTGATCGTTCCCGCCGGGCTTCCGCGGTGCTTGCGGGACCGCTTCTTCTTGGTCTGGGCCATCAGCGGATTGAGCGTAACGCGTTCTCGATCAGGTGCCGCTCGGGGTCGAAGCCACGGATGGCCACGTCGTCGGGGAACCCGTCGAAGGCCGCGCCGGGGGCGAGGCCGACCAGCTCCGCCTCCGCGACATCCGCCCGCGCGCGGACCGCTTCGACGATCGTGCCCAGCGGCGTGGCCCGGTGATCGTGGACGTTGGTCGAGACCTGCGCGCGCCCCCGGTGCTCGAGCATCAGCCCGATGGCTCGCACGCCCGGGAGGCCGGAGGGGGCGGACGCCCGGATTCCGGCGGCGATCTCCCGCGCCAGAGCCAGATCGCCGCTGACCAGGTCCACGTTGAAGGCCACCAGCGGAGGCCGGGCCGCGGCCAGGATCGTGCCGGCGGTCGGGTGCGCGCGGGCGGGGCCGAAGTCGGGCTCGAGCTCTCCGGCCTCGATCCGCTCGGCCAGCGCGCGCCAGCCGCCGCGGCGCAGGTCCGCGCGCTCGCGGTGGGCCGGGTCGGTGGCCAGTTCGCCGTAGAGAAGGACCGGGACCCCCAGATCGTCGCCGATCACCGACGCCGCGGTGATCACCTCGGCGCAGGCGGCGCCCCGCTGGTCGTCGTGCAGATACACCACCGGCATCACGTCGAGGGCGCCCACGCGGGGGTGCGAGCCCTCGTGCCGCGTCAAGTCGACCGCCTCGATCACCGCCCGCGCCCCGGCCACCAGGCCCTGGGACAGCTGCCCCTGAAGGCCCGCCAGCGTGAACACCGATCGGCCGTGGTCGGCGTCGGCGTGCAGGTCGATGAAGCGCGCCGGATCGAAGGATCCCTGCAGCCGGGCCAGCAGCTCGGAGTCGCTTCCCTCGCTGACATTGGGCACCGCCATCAGCATGTCGGCCGCGTCTGCCACGCGGGCATCTTGACGGCGCTCGCCCGGATACGCTTGACCGGGCGGCCCAGCCGCCCCGCGGCTCCGTAGCTCAGCGGTTAGAGCGCACCACTCATAATGGTGAGGTCCCTGGTTCGAATCCAGGCGGAGCTATCGGCCGCCGCTATCGTGACCGGGGTGAACAGCGAACGCACCCAGGCATACGGACGCGTGATGAAGACCCTTCGCGACCTGTCCGAGAGCAAGCTGCACCCTTCCGAGCAGGAGACGGTCCGCGAGGCGGCCGACGCCCTGCTCTTCTGCAGGACGATGGCCGAGGACCCGGCCGCCGAGCAGGCGCTGTCCGAGCTGTACGAACTCACCGAGCAGCTGGTCGAGAACGACCGGCTGTCGTCGGGGGCCGCCATCGAGCTGACCGCCGACGTCGAAGCGTGCGGTCCGCTCACATCGGTCGTCTGAGCCTGTAGGGCAGCCCGGCCGGGCGATCCGCGCGGCCCGGGGCGGCGTATCAGTCACGGTGAAGGTCCACCTCCTCGAGCGCGAGCAGCATCTGCCCCACCCCGTCGAGCAGGTCTTCCCGTTCTTCGCCGAGGCGCGGAACCTGGAGCGGATCACACCACCGCTGCTGGGGTTCGAGGTGGTCGACCAAGGACCCATCGAGATGCGGGTCGGCACACTCATCCAGTACCGGCTCAGGCTCCACGGGCTGGGCGTGGACTGGCTGACGCGCGTCGATGAGTGGGAGCCCGGCGTGCGCTTCGTCGACCAGCAGCTCCTGGGTCCCTACCGCCTGTGGCATCACACCCACACCTTCGAGGCGCGCGGGGGCGGAACGCTGATGCGCGACACCGTCCGATACGCCATGCCGCTCTGGCCCTTCGGGGAGCTGGCCATGCCGCTCGTGCGGCGCGATCTGAAGCAGATCTTCGACTTCAGGCGCGACAGCGTGGAGCAGCTGATCGCGTCGGATCCTTGACTTCAAATCGGCTTGAAGCTCCAGCATCCCGCACCGTGTATTCCCAATGCTTCACTAAGTAAAGTATGACCGTGGCGAAGAGCGAGCACAGCCGGTGAAGATCTTTCGCCGCCTGCTCGGCTTCCTGTCGCCCTACCGGACCGGCGTGATCGGCTCGCTGCTGCTGGCGGGCGCCGCGATGTCGATGGGCGTGCTCGTCCCGTTCCTCGTCGGCCGCACGATCGATGACATACGCCACGGCGGCGACTCCCTCGGGCCGCTGGCCGCTGCCCTGCTGGGCGCCGGGGTCCTGCGGCTGGCCTTCAGCGTCGTGCGCCGGCTCGTGGCCGGGCGGGTCTCCCTGGGCGTCGAGTTCGACCTGCGCAATCGCATGTACCGTCACCTCCAGTCGCTGGAGCTGGAGTTCTTCGACGGCCAGCAGACGGGACAGCTCATGTCGCGCTCCACGGTCGACCTGCAGTCCGTGCGCTTCTTCCTGGGCTACGGGCTGATCTTCATGATGCAGTCGGTCCTGACGATCATGATCGCCGCTGGTGTGATGCTCGCCGTAAACCCGGGCCTGGCGGCCGTCGCTCTGGCGCCCATGCCGTTCGTGATCTGGGTGGCCGCCCGCTACGGACGGCTGAATCGCCCGGCCTCCCAGGAGGTCCAGCAGCGGATCGCGGAGTTGACCGCCGAGGCGGAGGAGAACGTGGGCGGCGTGCGCGTGGTCAAAGCCTTCGCGCAGGAGCGCCGGCAGATGCGGCGCTTCGACCAGGCGGTCGGTCGGGTCTTTCACCAGTCCATGGTCTCCACCAAGCTGCGCGCCTTCTACAACCCCTTGATCGGCTTCCTGCCCCAGCTCGGGCTGGCCGCGATCATCCTGGTAGGGGGCCGCCAGGTCATCGCCGGCTCGATCAGCACGGGCGACTTCGTAGCCTTCTACGGCTACGTGATCATGCTCACCGGGCCGATGCGCATGCTCGGGGTGTCGCTCGGGATGGCCCAGCGGGCGGTCGCGTCGGGCGCGCGCGTGTTCGAGATCCTGGACCGGGCGCCGCGACTCACCGCACCGGAGGGAGCGCCGGAGCTGCCGCCGGGGGGTGGCCGCGTCCGGATGCAGGGCGTCGACTTCGCCTACGACGAGGACGGCGGCGGCCGGCCCACTCTGCGGGGAATCGACCTCGACGTCCCCGCCGGCCACACCGTCGCCGTAGTGGGCGCAACCGGGTCGGGCAAGACCACGCTGGTCATGCTGATCCCGCGCCTGTACGAGGCCACCGCCGGCACGGTGAGCATCGACGGCATGGATGTGCGCGACGTCGACGTGGCCTCCCTGCGCCACGAGATCGCCCTGGTCTCCGACGACGCCTTCCTGTTCAGCGCGCCCCTGCGCGACAACATCGCCTACGCCCGTCCCGACGCGGGCAAGGAGGAGATCGAGGATGCCGCCCGGCGAGCCGGCCTGGCCGAGCTGATCGAGGATCTGCCCGACGGCTACGACACGCTCGTGGGCGAGCGCGGGCTCACGCTCTCGGGCGGCCAGCGCCAGCGCGTGGCGATCGCCCGGGCGCTGCTGACCTCGCCCCGGGTCCTGATCCTCGACGACGCCACCTCCAGCGTGGACGCCACCACCGAGAACCGCATCAAGGCCGCCCTCGGCGAAGTGATGGAGGGACGCACGACCTTCGTGATCGCCCACCGCATGTCGACGATCTCGCTGGCCGACGAGGTGATCGTGCTCGAGGAGGGAAGGATCGTCGCCCGGGGGGCTCATGAGGAGCTGGTCGAGGACTCCGGCCTCTACCGCGAGATCGCCGAGCGGGGGCTGCCCGATTCCGGGCTGGGGGCCCGCGCCGACGAGGGTCGCGAGGTGGCAGGCCTGTGAGCACCCGTCTGGGACGTCGCGTCAACTGGGCCGCCCTGCGGGGGGAGCGCGGCCGCACACGCAAGCTGGGCAAGCTGCTGGTGCTGCTGCGTCCCTACCGCGGGCGGGTGATCCTGATGTTCGTGGCCCTGGTGCTGGCCACCGCGGCGGCGCTGGCCCCGGCCTACCTGGCCGGGCGGGCCATCGACGCGGGCATCCACGACAAGGACGCGGGCGCTCTTGTCTGGATCATGTTCGCCTTCCTGGGCGCGGCGCTCGTGAACTTCGGGGCCACCTACCTCCAGACCTACCTGACGAGCTGGGTGGGCCAGCGCGCGCTGCAGGATCTGCGCCGGCGCATCTTCGCCCACCTGCAGTCGCTGTCGATCGGCTTCTACTCGCGCAACAAGGCCGGCGTGCTGATCTCGCGCCTGACCAACGACGTGCAGGCGCTGGACCAGCTGGTCTCCGACGGCATAGTCACGCTGTTCTCCTCCACGCTCACGCTGGTCTTCACGGCGGCAATCCTGCTCGCGATGGACCCGGGCCTGGCGCTCGTCACCTTCCTGGTCTTCCCGGTGCTGGCCATCGGGTCAATCGCCTTTCGGATCGCCTCCGCCGACGCCTACCGGCTGACGCGCGAGAAGATCGCGCTAGTCACCTCCTATCTGCAGGAGACGCTCTCAGGCGTACGGATCGTGCGCGCCTTCGGGCAGGAGCCCCGCCACGAGCGCCAGTTCTCGGGCCTCAACGACGAGAACCGCGAGGCCAACATGCGGACGGTCTACCTCAACGCCGCCTACTTCCCGTCGGTGGAGCTGCTCGCGGCGGTGGCCACGGCGGCGATCCTGCTCTACGGCGGCAACCAAGTCGTAGACGGCGCCGTGTCGATCGGGGTGCTGGCCTCCTTCGTGTTCTACCTGCAGAGCTTCTTCGACCCCATCCAGCAGCTCTCGCAGCTCTACACCACCTACCAGGCCGGGATGGCGGCGCTGGACAAGATCTTCGGCCTGCTGGACGAGAAGCCCGAGCTGGGCGACGCCGAGCACGCGATCGACCTGCCCCGGGTGCGCGGCGAGATCCGGTTCGAGCACGTGGACTTCACCTACGGTCGGGCAGCGGGGGAAGCACAGCCCGGCGAGGAGCCTGGCGAGCACCGCACCGACACGGACCGCCTCGTCCTGCACGACATCGATCTGCAGGTCCCGCCCGGCCAGACGGTGGCGCTGGTGGGCTCCACCGGGGCCGGCAAGTCCACCCTGGCCAAGCTCGTGGCCCGCTTCCATGACCCGACCGCCGGGCGCATCACCATCGACGGCCACGACCTGCGCGACGTCACCGAGCACTCACTGCGCTCGCAGCTCGGCATCGTGCCCCAGGAGGGCTTCTTGTTCTCGGGCACGATCGCCGACAACATCGGCTTCGGACGCCCGGACGCAACCCACGACCAGGTCGAGGAGGCCGCGCGGGCCGTCGGCGCGCACGAGTTCATCTCCCGCCTCGCGGCCGGATACGACACCGAGGTCGGCGAGCGCGGCGGCCACCTTTCCGCCGGTCAGCGCCAGCTCGTGGCCTTCGCCCGCGCGGCGGCGGCCGACCCCCGCGTCCTGATCCTGGACGAGGCCACCTCGAACGTGGACGTGGCCACCGAGGCGCGCATCGAGCGCGGCCTGCGGAGGCTGCTCGCGGGCCGCACCGCGATCGTGATCGCCCACCGCCTCTCGACCATCCGGGATGCGGGACGCATCGTGGTGCTCGAGCACGGCCGCATAGCCGAGCAGGGCACCCATGCGGAGCTGCTGGGCGCCGGGGGCGCCTACGCGCGGCTGTACCGCGACTGGGCCGAGCAGACGGCGGCCTGAGGGGACCGAGCTACTGGGGGACAGGGATTCGAACCCCGATTACCTGGACCAGAACCAGGCGTCTTGCCATTAGACGATCCCCCACAACGGGATGGGACGATAGCGGTTGCGGCGCGACAGCCTTCGTCGTCGGACGGGCCGCTGAACTACCCGCTCGGCGCCGCCGCCCGTCGTTCGAAGCGCTCGGTCACCGCCTCCTCGAGGCCGACGTCCAGCACGAGCAGCACCTCGTCCCCGGCCTCGACGACCGAGTCGCCGGTGGGCACGAACCCTCCGCCGTCGCGCAGGATCGATATGACCAGCGAGCCCTCGGGCAGGGCAAGGGACCGAACGCTCGTGCCTTGGGCCGGTGAGCCCTCGGCCACCTCCAGCTCGATGATCTCGAGCCGCTCCTCCTTGAGGTCCAGGAGGTGCACGAGGCCGTACTTGGGCACCTCGTGCTCGATCAGGCGCATGATCAGATCGGTCGCCGAGACCGCGGGCTTGATGCCCAGCAGCTCGAAGTGCTGGAGGTTGCGCGGGTTGTTGCAGCGGGCCACCACACGCTCGACCCCATACCTCTCCTTGGCCACCTGGCAGATCAGGATGTTGTCCTCGTCGTCGCCGGTGACGGCGATCACCAGGTCGGCGCGCTCGATCCCGGCACGCTCGAGGATCCACAGCTCGGTGCCGTCTCCGTACTGGATGTTGTGCTCGAGTTCCTCCTCCACCACCTCGTAGCGGCGGCGGCTGCGCTCGACCACCGTGACCTCGTTGGCCTTGCCGATCAGCTCCCGGGCCAGGTTCCAGCCGACCTTGCCGGCGCCTACGATCACGGCGTACATCGTGCCCTCCCTCTCACTGGACTCCGGAGCTCCGGCGCTCGTCCTCGCCGCGCACCGCGCGCTCGAGCAGCTCGATGGCCGTCTGGGTGGGACAGACCGTCTGGAGCCCCTGTTGCGCGTACCACTTGGCCCGTCCGGGGTCGAGCACCCGGACCACGACGCGCCCGATCCGGAAGCGCCGTTGGGCGATCTGGGCGATCACCAGGTTGGTGTTGTCGCCGTCGGTGGACGCCACGAAGGCCTCGGCGGTCTCGATCCCGGCCGCGAGGAGCGCGTCGATCTCGAGCGCGGTGCCGACGGTGAACGACCCGCCGAGATCCTCCCAGCTCTGGTCCTGATCCCGGTTCAGCAGCGCAATGGCCTCAGGGTTCTCGTCGAGGACCGACACCTCGTTGCCCTCCGCGAGCATCGACTTGGCGATCGAAGAGCCGACGCGCCCACAGCCGACGATGAGTACGAACACGAGGCGCACGATAGCGCCAGGAGGGCGCTCAGGCGGTGCTTGGCGAGGCCGTCGCCGGCCGTGCCGCGGGATCGGCGTCCGCGGGCGCGGCGGTGAGGATCACCTTGCAGGTGGCCTTCTCGATCACGTAGCGGGTGGTGTCGCCGGCAAACCGCTCCTCGGATCGGCTCAGGCCGCCGAGCACCGCCCCACCACGGACCCGGCTGGGCGCCTCGGCGGCGAGCACGATGGCCTCCACTCCACGCCGCCTCGCCTCGGTCACGATGGCCGAGCCGGTGAAGCGTCCGCGCACCATCGCCGTGGCCACCTCCACCCCCTCGTACTCCTCGCCCACCTCCTTCGCGCGTGCGAGGGCCCTGCGACCCTTGTCGACGTTCTCGGGCGCCACGCGCGCGTCCAGGGGCAGCGACATGGGGATCTCGAAGACGTACAGCGCCTCGAGCACCGCTCCCCCCTCCCCCTTCTCGGCCTCGTCGGCGGCCAGCCGGCCGGCCGTGCCCACGATGTCGTCATCCAGGTCGCGGCCAAAGACGGGCACGAGGATGCTGCCGTACTCCACCTCCTTGGCCTCCTTCAGTGCCGCCTCCGGGATCGTGAAGCGCTTGGTCAGCGGCTTGCCGCTGCTGCGGCGATAGCCGACGTACAGCACGAGGCCGCCCAGCATCCAGGCGCTTCCGGCGATCCGAGCGCCCTGGTGGAGGACTATCACCGTGACCCACGCGCTGAGGCCCATCAGCGCGCCCAGCGCCGAGGGCAGCGGGATCGAGCCGCCGCCCACCTTCACGCTGAGCGGGACGCTGAACGGGCGCGGCCGGTCGGGCTCGCGGAAGCGCAGGACGATCACCGACAGGTGGGCCAGGGTCAGAGCCAGCATGGCTCCGAAGGCGAAGATCCCGGCCAGGAACTCCACGTCCCCCGACAGCGTCAGGCCGAAGGCCAGCACCGACGCGATCGCGATGGTCACGTAAGGAGTCGAGTGCCTGGTGTCGAGCCGGGAGAGAAGGCTGGGAATCTGGCGATTGGTGCCCAGCGAGTAGGCGAGCCGGCCGATGCCCAGCATCTGGCCGTTGACCGCCTGGAGCAGAACCAGCGCGCCCACCCCTCCGACCACGTAGCGAGAGGCCTCGCCCAGCCAGGCGGGGCTGAACTCGGACACCACTCCGAGCACCGGCGCCTCGACGAACGCGCCCCCCAGCTCGGTTCCCCCGTCGCCCACCGGAAGCGCCATCAGCGCCACCAGCGACACGCCGACGTAGAGCACCAGCACCGCGGCCGCCCCAGCGATGACCAGGCGCTTGAGTCCGGCGCGTCCCACCTTCACCTCGCCGGCCAACCCTGACGCCGCCTCGATGCCGGTGCAGGCCACGGTGGCGATCACCATGGCGAACAGGAGGTCGTCCAGAGCGGGGCGGCCGCCACCGATGTCGACCGAGTCGGTGATCAGCGACACGTCGAACAGCTGGAGCACCCCGATGATCACGAGGGCCACGAAGACCGCGATGCTGAACAGGGTCAGGCGCAGGACCAGTCGATAGCGGGCCGCGGAGACGCCCCGGTAGTTGGTCCAGGCCACGTAGCCGATCGTCGCCGCCGAGATCAACGCCGCGCTGGTGCCGCCGTCGGCGCCGCCCCAGAAGGCGGCCAGGTAGTGCGACACCGCGAAGGCTCCGATGGCCATCACGATCAGGAAGTCGAGGAGGATCGCCCACCCGGCGATGAAGCTCCACAGCTCGTTGAACGCATAGCGCGCGAACACGGCCGCCCCGCCCCGCTCGGGGTGCAGCGAGTTGCCCTCCACGTAGGTGAGCATGGTGAGCACGAAGAAGAGGGCGCCCACGGCGAAGACCACCGGTGTGAGCCCCTGGGCCTGGCCGGCCACCACGCCGAGCACGTAGTAGATCGACGACCCGATCGCGCTGAGCGCGATAGCGAACAGCGCCGGCGCGCCGAGGCTGCGGGCAAAGCGGGCCTCCGCCTCGTTTCCTCGCCGCAACCCGACACGCGGGCGCGCGCCGTCCCCGCCCCCGTTTTCGCTCACCGGGGGTCGTCCGGACGGCCGTGGGCGGCCAGCCAGAGCCGTGCGGCACCCAGGGCCGCGAGCAGTACGCCGAGGACGACGCCGAGGGCCAGAGGCCCTCCGCCGCGGGCGATCGTGGAGACGATCATCAGCACGCCGATCAAGCACAGCAGACCGTGCAGCGTGCGCGAAGAGGCGGTCAGGGCGCGATCCACCGCGGGAAGTCTAGGCCGCGGCCTGGTCCTCCTCGGCCATCCCCAGGGAGGAGTCGATGATCACCCGGCACGGTCGCTCGGCCAAGACGGTCTCCACCGTGCGCCCGAAGACCGAAGAGCCCGCCCGCTTGGTGGGCAGTGGCATGACGATGGCCGCCGCGTGGATGTCCTTGGCCTCGCTCACGATCCGCCGTCCGGCGCCTCCGGCCCTGACCTTCTCGAGGTGCCCGGTCACGCGCCGGCCCCCCCGCACGCGCGCCTGGTCGACCGCCTCCTGGGCTTTGCCTTCGGCCTCGGGCATGGCGGCGTCGATCGGGGCGTTGGCCGGCACGGTGACGGTCACGATCACGTGGATCCCCCGCCGCCGGCGCGCGGCCAGGCGGACGGCCATGGCCACCGCCTCGTCCGAGTACTGGCCCTCCTCGAAGGCCACCAGCACCGACTCGTACTCGACCTCGTGCTCCACGACCGGCTGGGGCATGACGACCTTGGTGGTCTGGGTCAGGCTGAGGCCCTGGCTGCGCCGGTAGGCCGCGTACCCCGCAAGGCCCAGGGCCAGCCAGATGATCCCCGAGACCAGCACCTCGATGTTGAGCACGGACAGTACTACGAAGGCAACCCCGGTACTCAATCCTCCGATGATCGAGAGCAGCGGCAGCTGATGGTCCCTGAACCGCACGTTTCCCGGGATCCGATAGGGCCTGTCGACGTCGGGCTGGCTGATGCGCAGGGCGGTGACCGCGACATGCGCGACCGTGAACGACAGCATGGCGCCGAAGGCGTAGATCTTGCCCAGGAACTCCGCCTGCCCCGGCACGATCGTCAGACAGGCGATGCCTCCGAAGATGAGGATGGCGATGTAGGGCGTCCGGTATCGGGGATGCAGTTGGCGCAGGCGGTCGGGCAGCTGGCGGTACTGGCCCATCGAGTAGGTCAGCCGCGACACGCCGATCATGCCGGCGTTGGTGGCGATGAACAGGATGCTGGCCGCTAGCACCCCCACGTAGATCTCGGCCGCCTGCTGGAGGAAGCCCAGGTCGATGTTCTTGACCACACCCAGGATCGGATCGTCGAAGAAGCCCCCCTGCTCCTTGGGCAGCGCCAGCAGCGTCTCGCCGTTCTTGACGGGCATCGCCGACAGGGCCACCGCGGGCAGGAAGGCGTAGATGACCGCAACCGCGATCACCACGCCGCCGATGCCCTGCGGGATCGTCTTGCCGTAGTCCTTGGCCTCCTCGGCCAGGTTCGAGACGGTCTCGATCCCGGTGTAGGCGAGCATCGCCACCGGTATGGCCACGAAGAAGTCGCGCCAGCTCGGCGTGACGCCAAGGTCGACGTTGTTGATCAGGATGTGCGGCGAGAACACCAGCACGAAGCCGACGATCACGAGCACGACCTGCGTCACGAAGTCGGCGATCGCGAAGAAGACGTTCACCCCGGTGGACTCCTTGGCCCCGCGGATGTTCACCAGCCCGAGGATCACCACGACGACGATGCCCCCGACGATGTCTCCGGGAGACTCGCCAAGTGGGCTCCAGAACACGGCCAGGTAGTGGGGCACGAAGAAGGCCGAGATCGAGACCGTGATGATGTAGGTGAGCATCTGGCCCCAGGCGGCGAAGAACGACCAGAACTCGTTGAAGGCGTGGCGCGCGAACGAGGACGAGCCGCCGGCCTCGGGGTACATCGTGGTGGCCTCCGTGTAGGAGGCGGCCGTGGCGGCGAAGAGCAGCCCCGCGATCACGAAGACCACCGGCGTCATGCCCAGCGCGAAGCTGGCCACCAGCCCCAGCGCGTAGTACAGCGACGAGCCCACGTTGCCGTAGGCCGAGGCAAACAGCGCCCCGGTGCCCAGGACGCGCTCCAGACCTGCTGACTTGGGGCGCCGCTCGGCCATCGCGCGCCAAACCTAGCGCCGCCTTTCCCCGGAACGCGCGGGAACCGTTACATCCGTCGCACTCCTTACCCGCAGGCGCTTACGGCGGCTGAGTAAGGGAGCCCGCTGCATGCACCACACGACGCGAAGCTCGAGCGCCTTTTCCGTGACGTGGGAAGTGAGGTTTTCGTGCATCACACGGCACGCAGCGCACCGACTCAACTCACTGCCGTGTGATGCACGTCCCAAGGGGTCGCGATCCCGCTCGACGCCGGGAGCCTAGCCCGGATCGTGCATGAAGCGGCGTGGTGTGGGTGTTTGTCGTCGCTTGACTGGTGTGGGGGTGGCGGTTGTGGGGGGCGGGGGCGGTTGGGGCCCTCGCAGGGGGGTGTTGGGCGCCGGGTCGCGTGTGGGCGGTCGTTGGCGGGCAGGCTTCGCGGGGCGCTTGCGCCGGGTGGGGGTTGTCTTGGCGGGCGCCGGGCGATCGGGTGTCAGGCTGGCGCTGGGAGCGCCTTTAGCCTGGCGAACGCGGCGGCGAGGTCGCTGGCCCAGGGCCACGATCGCTGCAGGCGAAGGGTGGCGGCGCGGGCGTGGAGGGCGAGTCGGGCGGCGACGTGCAGCAGTCGGTAGCGCAGCCGCTTGGGCTCGGCTTTGGCGAGGTCGCC
>JBPCNQ010000003.1:0-6340 GCA_051001095.1 Thermoleophilaceae bacterium | reverse complement strand
GTCACGATCAGAGCATTCTCAGTGAGGACGGCGGGCAGGAGCCCGGCCACGGGGGCGGCCACGCGCGGGGCGCAATCATAGGGCGGGTCCAAAAACACGAGGTCGTAGTGGGAGGACCCGCCTGCCCCGCGCAGGTAGGACAGCGCGTCGCGACGGTGCACGCGCGCGTCTAGGCCGAGCTCTGAGAGGTTGCGCTGGACCGTCTCGACCGTCGACCGCGAGCTCTCCACGAACACCGCCCTCGCGGCACCACGCGAGAGCGCTTCGATGCCCAGAGCGCCCGAGCCCGCGAACAGGTCGAGCACCCTTGCCCCCGTCACGTTGTCGGCGAGCATCGAGAACAGCGCTTCACGAACCCGGTCGCTCGTCGGCCTGGTGCCCAGGCCCGGGGGACGGTGCAGCCGGCGCCCGCGATGCGTGCCGGCCACGACCCTCACGCGGGTATGGGATCGAGGTCAGACCCGAACCGGTCGATCACCGCGCCTCGCAACAGGGCGTGCTCGGGTGCCTCCAGCCGGGGATCGGAGGCGATCAGCGCGTCGGCATGGGCCCGAGCCCGCTCCAGCAGGCCTTGGTCCTCGGGGAGGCGCGCGACGCGGAACTCGGGCAGGCCGCTCTGGCGGGTGCCCAGCACCTCCCCCGCCCCACGCAGGTCCAGATCGATCTCGGCCAGCGCAAACCCGTCGCGCTCGCCGGCGATCGCCTTCAGCCGGGGCAGCTTGGGGTCGCCGAAGAGGACGCACAGCGAGGCGTGCTCGCCTCGGCCTACCCGGCCCCGCAGCTGATGGAGCTGGGAGAGCCCGTAGCGCTCGGCGGCCTCGATCAGCATCACGGTGGCGTTGGGCACGTCGATGCCGACCTCGATCACGCTCGTGGCCACGAGCACGTCGGCGTCGCCCGCGGCGAAGGAGCGCATGGCCCCCTGCTTGTCGCCGGTGGACATCTGGCCGTGTATGAGCCCGACCCGATGGGCCGCGAACTCCGTCTCGCGCAGCCGCTCGGCCTCTGCGGTCGCAGCGCGGGCCTGCAGCGTCTCGGACTCAGAGACCAATGGGCACACCACGAAGCACTGACGGCCCTTGGCGATCTCCTCGCGCACCCGCTCGTACGCCCGCGCACGGGCGCGCGCGCCGTCCACGACGTGGGTCTCCACCGGTCGCCGCCCGGCGGGGAGCTGACGGAGCAGGGTGGTCTCCAGGTCGCCGTACGCGGTCAGGGCCAGAGTGCGCGGGATGGGCGTTGCGGTCATGTGCAGCGCGTGAGGAACAAGGCCTTCGGGGGCCTTGGCGTCCAGCGCCGCGCGCTGACGCACGCCGAAGCGATGCTGCTCGTCGACCACGCACAGGTCCAGCGAGCGAAACCGCACCGGCTCCTCGATCAGTGCGTGGGTGCCCACCACGAGCGACAGCTCACCGGACTCCAGCCGGCACAGCAGGTCGCGCCGGCGCCCCGCGGCGACCGATCCGGTGAGCAGCTCCACGGGAACCTGACCGCCCAGCAGGCGGTCGAGAGTGATGAGGTGCTGCTCGGCCAGAGTCTCGGTCGGGGCCATCAGCGCGGCCTGCCCGCCGGCGTCGACCGCCCGCAGCATGGCCTGCAGCGCCACCGCGGTCTTGCCCGAGCCGACCTCTCCCATCAGCAGGCGCTGCATCGGCACTTCCCTCTCGAGGTCCGAGTCGATCTCCGCGCACGCCGCCTCCTGGTCCTCGGTGAGCTCGAAGGGCAGACCGGCCCGCCATCGTGTTGCAAGATCGCCAGTGCCGCCGCCCTCCAGTGCCCGCGCCCGGCGGCCCTCTCCCCGAGCGCGCCGGCGTCCGGCCACCGCCAGCTGGGAGAGAAACAGCTCCTCGAACGCCAGCCGGCGGCGGGCGTCGGCCTCCTCCTCCTCGGAGTCCGGGAAGTGGGTGGCGGCCAGCGCGGCCGGGCGGTCGGCCAGCCGTTCCGCGACGCGAAGCGCCGAGGGCAGGGGCTCGGACACGTGGCGAATCAGCCCGTAGTCCTCCCAGATCAGCTTGCGCAGCGTGGCGGCAGCGAGCCCATAGGTCGCGGGATGTACCGGCACGAGGCCGACGATGTGTCCCGCGGCCCCGCCGGTCCCGATCACCTCGTGCTCGGCGACGTGAAACTGATTGCGTCCCTTCAGCTTTCCGTGCAGGACCACCTGCGAGCCCCCCCCCAGCTCGCGCGCCACCCACGGCTGGTTCCACCAGATCGCCACCATCGGCCCCGTCTGGTCGAACACCTTGGCCTCGACGCGCTTTCGCCTGCGATCGCGCATCGGCTTGACCGCGATGGAGCGCACGGCGACGGCGACCGTCGCCTCCTCGCCCACGCCAAGCGATGCGATCGTGCGCGCATCGCGGCGGTCGCGATGGGTGAAGGGCAGGTGCTCGATCAGGTCGCCGTGGGTCTCGATGCCCAGCGTCTCCAGGCCCTGGGCCGTCTTGCCCTTCGCCTCGACCGGTGCGGTGAGAAGGCTGGGGCGGGGGATGGAGCGCAGGCCGGCCTCCCTCAGCTCGGTAGGGGTCAGCTCATCGGTGCTGGCGAAGCGGGTGGCGATGGCTGGTGATTAGACCGCGCGGCGGACGGCAACAACCCGGGACACGGCAATTGGCGACGCGAGCCCCCCCGGCATGGATGCCGGATCCGTCGAAGGGCATCACTCCGCGCACAGCAGCCACCACCATGCGGATTGACCACCGTACTGGAGCTCCAGCTCGACGCCTTCGGGCACCGCGCCCTCCACGACATCCCCGTCCAGGGGGGCCCCGGCCCCGACGACGCAGGTGACCAGCTCCGCGTCCTTGGCCACCGCCGCCAGCGTGGAGTGCAGCGTCTGTTCCGGCTCGCCCCAGGCCACCAGCTCGTCTCCGCGATAGCCCACGGCGTCCCCGACCCCGAAACGCCCCTGCGGGTCGTCGCGCGCCGATTCGGCCACCCCGCCCAGCAGCAGGCCCTGCGCCGCGCAGAGGACGGCGTCGGCGTTCTCCTGCGATGGGCGGCTGGGGTCGAAGGCCAGCAGTGCGGCCAGGCCCTCCTGCTGGGCCCGGGTGGGGACGACCCGTGTGGGCAGCTCGGACAGCTCGGCGGCGCGCTCGGCGGCCATGATCACGTTGGGGCTGTTGGGCAGGAGAATCGCCTCGGCGCCTTC
Source organism: Thermoleophilaceae bacterium (assembly GCA_051001095.1). Classification (GTDB taxonomy): domain Bacteria; phylum Actinomycetota; class Thermoleophilia; order Solirubrobacterales; family Thermoleophilaceae; genus JAAYBF01. Next base: position 3,189 of record JBPCNQ010000003.1, on the reverse strand, counting down.
CGCGGCGCGTACCCCCGCCAGCAGCTCGTAGGTCGACGGGTTCATCGTGGGACCACCGTCCACCACGAAGGCTCCCAGCTCCCGGTACATGCGCTTCATGCCGGCCCCGGTGGCCACCGCGATCACGGCGCACGCCCGTTGGGCGGTCTCGCCCGGCCCCGCCCCATCGCCCAGCCGAGCCCTGCGCCCGGCCACCTGCTCGTGCATGTCGGCCACGTCGAGGCGGGATACCTGGCCCGTTGCGTCGAAGATCGCCACGGCGGCCTCGGGCTCGTCGGTGTGGATGTGCACGCGCAGCGTTCGCTCGTCGCCCACCACCAGCACGCTGTCGCCGATCCGCTCGAGCGTCGCGATGAAGGACTGGCCCTGCAGCGAGCTGCCGGTCACGGCGAAGTTGGTGCAGTAGCGAAAGGTGATCGACTCGTGCTCGGGCAGCATGGTCACGCCGGCCGGAACCGTGCGATGGGCCAACTCGGTCGCCTCGTCGCCGCGCAGGGCGGCCACCACGCCGGCGAGGATGATCGTCAGGCCGTATGCGCCGGCGTCGACGACTCCCGCCTCCTTGAGCACGGACAGTTGCTCGGGGCCCCGGTCCACGGCCTCGTTGGCGGCGTCCAGCGCCCGCTCGAGCACCTGTGCGATCAGCTCGTCCTGCTCGCCGGGGGAGGCCTCCGCGCCCAATCTGGGCGTCGGCATGTGGGCCAGGTCCTGCGCCACCCGGTGGGCCATGGCCCGGACCGCACTGAGCATGGTGCCCTCGGCCGGGTCGCGCACCGATCCGTAGGCGGCGTCGGCCGCGCGGGCGAAGGCGGCGGCCACCAGCACGGGATCCACCAGCTCCCCGGGCCGCGACGCCAGCTCCTCGGCCGCTCCCCGCACGATCTGGGAGAGGATCACGCCACTGTTGCCGCGGGCACCCAGCAGCGCGGCGCGCGCGACGGCGGAGACCAGCTCCTCGCGGCCGATGTCGTCGATCATCTGGCCGTTGAGCGTGTCGAGCTCCTGGAGCACCGACCGCATCGTCATCGCCATGTTGTCGCCCGTGTCCCCGTCGGCGACGGGGAACACGTTCAGGTCGTTGACCTCGCCCCGCCGATCCTCGAGCTCGGCGAGCGAGGCGGCCACCACGCGACGAAAGCGGATGAGGCTCTGGTCGCGCACAAAAGGGTTCTACACCGCGCGCCCGCCGGCTGTCAGACCGAGCGCGGCCCCAAGGCTCAGGCAGCCTTGGTTACCTTGCCGGCCTTGAGGCAACGGGTACAGACGTACTCCCGTGTAGGAGAGCCCTTCACGTCGATGCGGACCTTCTGCAGGTTGGGGTTGAAGCGACGCTTGGTGGCGACCATGGAGTGGCTCCGACTCTGCCCGAACGCAGGGCCCTTTCCGCAGCTGTAGCAGACCTTGGGCACGGCGCGACACGGTAGCACCCGGCCTCCGGAGGGCACCGACAGGGAAGCGGCTACGCGGACGACCTCACGCCAGGTCGCGCCGCAGCTGCGCCATCCGCAGCACCGCGCGGGCGGCGTCCTCGCCCTGGTGGCGCTTGCCACCCCCGGCGCGGGCGAGGGCCTGCTCCATATCGTCCACGGTCAGGACGCCGAACGCGCACGGCAGACCCGTGTCCAGCGACACGCGGACGATTCCCGCCGCCGCCTCGGAGCAGACGAAGTCGTAGTGGTCGGTCTCTCCGCGGATCACCGCGCCCAGGCACGCCACCCCCGCATAGCGTCCGCTGTCGGCGCAGTAGCGGGCAGCCAGCGGCAGCTCGTAGGCGCCGGGAACGTCGTGGACCTCCACCGTGGCGCCGGCCTCGTCGAATACGCGCGTGGCTCCGGCGACCAGGCGGTCGGCCAGGTCCTCGTAGAAGCGGCCGACCGCGATCGCGTAGAGGTCAGGCACCCGAGGCCTGGTCGTCGTCTCCGGAGTCGCGCTCGCGGTCCTGCGCGCGCTCCTCGAGGATCATCTCCTCGTCGAGAGCCAGCCCTTGGTGGTGCAGCAGGTGACCCATCCGCTGGGCCTTGGCCCGCAGGTAGGCCTGGTTGTGGGTGCCGGGCGCGTGCTCGATCGCCACCCGATCGGTCACGGTCAGCCCGTAACCCTCCAGGCCGACGATCTTCTTGGGGTTGTTGGTCAGCAACCGCAGCGAGGTGAGCCCGAGGTCGACGAGGATCTGCGCGCCGATGCCGTAGTCGCGCAGGTCGGCGGGCATGCCCAGCTCCAGGTTGGCGTCCACCGTGTCCAGGCCCTGCTCCTGCAGCTTGTAGGCCTTCAGCTTGTTCAGCAGCCCTATGCCCCGCCCTTCCTGGGACAGGTAGAGCAGCACGCCGCGGCCCTCCTGCTCGATCTGCGACAGCGCGGCCTCGAGCTGCTGGCCGCAGTCGCAGCGCAGCGAGTGGAACACGTCGCCGGTCAGGCACTCGGAGTGCACGCGGACCAGCACGTCCTCCTTGCCGGACACGTCGCCCTTGACCATCGCCACGTGGTGCTTGTCGTCGACCAGGGAGCGGAAGCCGACGACGTGGAAATCGCCCAGAGCCGTGGGCATGGCGGCCTCCACCACCCGCTCGATCAGCTTGTCGTGCCTGCGCCGGTAGGCGATCAGGTCGGAGACCGTGACCATCCTCAACTCGTGGCGCGCGCAGTAGGCCTCCAGGTCGGGCACCCGCGCCATCGACCCGTCGTCGTTCATGATCTCGCAGATCACGCCGGACGGGTTCAGGCCGGCCAGCCGCGCCAGGTCCACCGACGCCTCGGTCTGACCCGTACGCTCGAGCACCCCGCCCGGCTTGGCCTTGAGCGGAAAGACGTGGCCGGGCTGGACGAGGTCGCGCGGGCGCGAGCTCGGGTCGATCGCCACCTGCATGGTCTGCGCCCGGTCGTGCGCGGAGATCCCGGTGGACACCCCGACACGAGCCTCCACGGACACGGTGAACGCGGTTTCGAACGGCGACTCGTTCTTGGCCGCCATCAGGTCCAGGCCAAGCTCGTCACAACGCTCGCCGGTCAGGGTCAGGCAGATCAGTCCGCGCCCGAAGGTGGCCATGAAGTTGATCGCCTCGGGTGTCACGAACTGGGCGGCCATCGTCAGGTCGCCCTCGTTCTCCCGCTCCTCGGCGTCGACGACCACGACCATCCTGCCGGCGCGGATCTCCTCGATCGCCTCCTCGATGGTGGAGAACGTGGTCTTGG
>JBPCNQ010000002.1:0-12500 GCA_051001095.1 Thermoleophilaceae bacterium | reverse complement strand
ATACGGCGCGGCCAACGAGAGTCGCGACGAGCTCAAGGAGGCGCTGAAGGGCGCGGACATGGTGTTCGTCACCGCGGGCGAGGGCGGCGGCACCGGCACCGGTGCGGCTCCCGTGATCGCCGAGGTGTCCAAGCAGGAGATCGGCGCCCTCACCGTCGGGGTGGTCACGCGGCCGTTCGACTTCGAGGGCTCCCAGCGCCGGCGCCAGTCCGACGATGGGATCAACCGGTTGCGCGAGCAGGTGGACACCCTGATCGTGATCCCCAACGAGAAGCTGCTCGCCGTCGTCGAGCGCCGCACCTCGATCCTCGAAGCCTTCCGCGCAGCCGACAACGTGCTGCGCCAGGGAGTCCAGGGAATCACCGACCTGATCACGATCCCCGGCCTGATCAACCTTGACTTCGCCGACGTGCGCACGATCATGGCCGACGCCGGGTCGGCGCTGATGGGCATCGGTGAGGCCAACGGCGAGAACCGCGCCGGCGAGGCGGCCAAGGCCGCGATCTCCAGTCCGCTGCTCGAGCAGTCGGTGGAGGGCGCCACGGGCATCCTGCTCAACATCACCGGAGGCCAGGACCTGGGCCTGTTCGAGGTCAACGAGGCGGCCGAGATCATCCAGCAGGCGGCCGACCAGAACTCGAACATCATCTTCGGCGCGGTGGTCGACGAGGGCATCGGCGACGGGGTGCGCGTCACGGTGATCGCCACCGGCTTCGACGGCCAGAGCGGCGGATCGATGTTCACCGAGGACAGCACCGGCCGCCGGCGCGAGCCGCGCCGTCGCGACGTCTCGATGTCCGACCGCCAGCGCAGCTCGCTGGAGATCTCCGACGACGACATCGACATTCCGTCTTTCCTGAAGGACTGAGCTCGTTGCGCCTAGGTCTCCTGGGGCCTTTGGCGGCCCTGGTCGTCGCTGCCGGCTGCGGTGGCGGAGACGACGAGAAGAAGCCCCCGGGCGCCGGTGGCACGGGGCCGGCAAGCGCCGCGTCCTTCCGAAAGGAGGTGGGCGCGCTCTGCCCCCCCTTCTACGAAAGGGCAGGCTCGCTGCAGCTGCGCCTGCGCCAGCAGGGGATCACCGAGGACAGCTCGCCGCGCGAGACGCGGAAGGCGCTGGAGACGGTGGACCGGATCCAGAAGCTGTCACAGCGGTTCGCGGCGGACCAAGCCAGGGTGGGGCTCCCCGCCAAGGGGCGGGCTCGGCGCGACGCCAAGGAGCTCGTGGAGTCCACCAACAGCTTCATCGAGGCCCAGAACCAAAACCTCGACTACATCAGCCGACTGGCGCGCACGGGCGGCGAGGACGGCGACCGCAAGAAGCTCCTGCGCATCCGTCAGGATCTCGGAGCGAGGATCCAGCGCCAGCAACAGTTGGTGCGGCGGCTGAAGATCACGAAGTGCCTGGCCCCGGGCTGATCCCGCGCCGAGGCATCATCTAGCCTCTGCGGCCCTTGTCGTCCGCCGCCGACACCCTTCGCCGGACCTCGCTCTTCGACCGTCACGCGGCGGCCGGGGCCAGGCTCGTTTCCTTCGCCGGCTGGGAGATGCCGGTCCAGTACGAGGGCGTGCGTACCGAGCACCTGGCCGTCCGTCAGGGCGCCGGCGTCTTCGACGTCTCGCACATGGGCGAGATCGAGACCACGGGCCCCGACGCCGAGGCCTTCCTCCAGCACCTGCTCTCAAACGACGTGGGAAAGCTGGCCGAGGGCGGGGCGCAGTACTCGGTGCTCTGCCGCGATGACGGCGGGGTGATCGACGACCTGTTCACCTACCGGCTGCGGCCCGGCGAGGACGATCAGCCGCTCTTCTTGACGGTGACCAACGCCTCCAACCACGAGGCCGACCACGCGTGGTTCTCCGAGCACGCGGAGGGCTTCGACGTGACCGTCACCGACGTGGCCGACCGCTACGCGATGCTGGCGGTGCAGGGCCCCGAGGCGCGGGAGGTCGTCGCCCGCCTGACTCGCGGCGAGCTGCCCGAGCGCATGCGCACGGCGACGGTCGGCGTGGCCGGATCGCAGGTGCTGGCCTGTGGCACGGGCTACACGGGGGAGGACGGCGTGGAGCTGCTGATGGCGCCCAGCGCCGCGCCGGCGATATGGGACGCACTGATCGACGATGGCGTGGTGCCGGCCGGCCTGGCCGCGCGCGACACGCTGCGTACCGAGGTCTGCTTCCACCTCTACGGCAACGACCTCACCCTCGACCACAACCCGCTCGAGGCCGGGCTGGGCTGGGCGGTCAAGCTGGACACCGGCTTCGTCGGCTCGGACGCACTCCGAACCGCCGACACCGGCCGCAAGCTGGTCTGCTTCGCCTTCACCGGCGCGGGCATCCCGCGCCAGGGCAACGTCATCTTCACCGACGCCGGCGAGGGCGTGGTGACCAGCGGCACGATGTCGCCGACCCTCGGCTACGGCATCGGGATGGGCTACGTGCCCGAGGAATCCGTCGAGCCGGGGACGAAGATCGAGGTCGATGTCCGTGGTAGGGCGCGCGCCGCCGAGGTGCGCGCAAAGCCTTTGTACTCAAAGAGCAAGGAATGACGTGGCAGAGAGCTACCCCGAGGATCTGAAGTACCACGCCGAGCACGACTGGGCCAGGATCGATGGCGAGGAGGCCGTCTTCGGCATCACCTGGTACGCCCAGGATGCCCTGGGCGAGGTGGTCTTCTACGACCCGCCCGAGGTGGGCGCGACGGTGACCAAGGACCAGCCCTACACGGAGGTCGAGTCGGTGAAGGCGGTCTCCGACGTGTTCGCGCCGCTGTCGGGAGAGGTGATCGAGGTCAACGAGGCCCTCAGCGACGCCCCCGAGGCCGTCAACAGCGATCCCTACGGCGATGGGTGGCTGGTCAAGGTCAGGCTGTCCAACACCAGTGAGATCGAATCTCTCCTGGACGTGGACGCGTACAAGAAGCTGCTTGAGTCGTAAGGAGTCGTAAGGACCCATGAGCACCTATACCTCCGCCACAGACGCCGACCGCAAGGCGATGCTCGACGCCATCGGCGTCGGGTCGCTGGACGAGCTGTTCGCGGAGATCCCGCAGGCCGTGCGGCTCGACCGGCCGTTGGACACCCCGGCCGGGATGTCCGAGACCGAGGTGTTCGACCACTTGTCCTCGCTGGCGGCGCGCAACGTGCACGCCGACGCCGAGACCACGTTCCTGGGCGCCGGCATGTACGACCACTACGTGCCCTCGATCATCGACTCGCTGCTGAGCCGGTCGGAGTTCCTGACCCCTTACACGCCGTACCAGCCCGAGATCTCCCAGGGCGGGCTGCAGGTCATGTTCGAGTTTCAGACGGCGATCTCCGAGCTGACCGGCCTGCCCGTGTCCAACGCGTCGGTCTACGAGGGCCCCTCGGCCGTGGCCGCCGCGGGCTACCTGGCCAAGCTGGAGACCAAGCGCTCCAAGCTCGTCACCTCCCGGGGCCTTCACCCGCACTCGCGCGATGCACTGGCCACCCACTCGGCGGGCTACGGCATGACGGTGCACGAGGCCGGCCTGACCGACGAGGGCGCCACCGACCTCGAGGCATTGGCCGCGCTGGTGGACGAGGACACCGCCGCCGTGTTCGTCTCCCAGCCCAACTTCCTCGGCACGGTCGAGGAGGTCGAGGCCCTGGGCGAGGTGGCGAAGGCCACGGGCGCCCTGTTCGTCGTGGCGGCCGACCCGCTGCCGCTGGGCATCCTCGAGCCCCCGGGCGAGCAGGGAGCCGACATCTGCGTGGGAGAGGGCCAATCGCTTGGAAACCGGCTCGACTACGGCGGCCCGTCGTTCGGGTTCTTCGCCGCCTCGGAGCGCTTCATCCGCAAGATGCCCGGACGGATCGCGGGTGAGACGCGCGACATGGACGGCAAGCGCGGCTTCGTGCTCACCCTCCAGACGCGTGAGCAGCACATCCGTCGCGAGAAGGCCACGCACAACATCTGCACCGCGCAGGCGCTCAACGCGCTGGCCGGCGTGGTGTACCTGTCCTGGCTGGGTCGCAGGGGCCTGGTAGAGCTCGGCGAGCTGATGCTGCGGCGCACCCACTACGCACGCGAGGCCCTGGGCCTTGAGGCCATCAACCCCGGGCCCGTGGTGCGCGAGTTCGCCGTTCGCGTGCCCGACATCGACGGCCTCTTCGAGCGCGCCCGAGACGCACGGATCAACCCCGGCTACCGCCTGGCCGACACCTACCCCGAGTACGAGGACGGCCTCCTGATCGCGCTCACCGAGCGCCGCTCGCGCGCCGACATAGACCGCCTCGCCGCCGTGGTGGCCGCCGCGCGCGAGGAGGTGAGCGCCTGATGTCCAACGACTTCCCGCTCGACCCGCGCGCCGGCGAGCAGACCATCACCATCTACGAGCGCTCGCGCGCGGGCCGGCGCGCCTTCGTGGCCCCGGCCTGCGACGTGCCCGACGTGCCGGTGGGCGACCTGCTGCCCGAGTGGGCGCGGCGCACCGAGGAGGCCGGCCTCCCCGAGGTCTCCGAGCCCGAGATCGTGCGCCACTTCAACGGGCTGTCCAAGAAGAACTTCGACCTGGACACGGGCTTCTACCCGCTGGGCTCCTGCACGATGAAGCACAACCCCAAGCTGCACGAGCGCGTAGCGGCGCTGCCCGGGCACGCGCGCCTGCACCCGCTCCAGGATCCCGAGCTCGCACAGGGCGCGCTCGAGCTGATGTTCAACCTGCAGGGCGCGCTGGCCGAGGTGGCCGGGCTGCCGCACGTGTCGCTGCAGCCCTCGGCCGGATCTCACGGAGAGCTCGCCGGGCTGCTGCTCACCCGGGCCTACCACACCGATCGCGGTGAGCACCGCACCAAGGTCCTCACCCCCGACACCGCCCACGGCACCAACCCGGCCACGGTGACGATGGCCGGCTACGAGGTCGTCAAGGTCGGCACCGACGAGGACGGCGGCGTGGACATCGACGACCTGCGCTCCAAGGCCGATGACCAGGTGGCCTGCCTGATGCTCACCAACCCCAACACGCTGGGCCTGTTCGACAGGCACATCGAGGAGATCGCCTCGATCGTGCACGGCGTGGGGGGAACCCTCTACTACGACGGGGCCAACCTGAACGCCGTTATGGGCATCTCCCGGCCGGGCGACATGGGCTTCGACATCGTCCACTACAACCTGCACAAGACCTTCACCCAGCCCCACGGCGGCGGCGGCCCCGGCGCCGGCCCAATCGCGGTGTCGGATCGGATCGAGCCGTTCCTGCCCCGTCCCCAGGTGGTGCGGACCAAGGGACACAACGGCGACGGTCCCTGCTTCGAGCTTGATCAAGACCGGCCCAAGTCGATCGGCAAGATGCGGGGCTTTCAGGGCAACTTCGGGGTCTTCGTGCGCTCCTACGCCTACATCTGCTCGCTGGGCGCCGAGGGGCTGCGCGAGGCCTCCGAGATGGCGGTGCTCAACGCCAACTACCTCAAGGCTCGCCTGGCCGAGGAGGGCATTGCGGAATATCTGCCGATCGCCTTTAACCGCTTCTGCATGCACGAGTTCGTGCTGTCGGGCAAGGGCGCACGGGACAAGCTTCAGATCAAGACGCTGGACATCGCCAAGCGGATGCTCGATCACGAGGTGCACCCGCCGACGGTCTACTTCCCGCTGCTGGTGGACGAGGCGCTGATGATCGAGCCCACCGAGACCGAGCCCAAGGAGCGGCTGGACCACTTCGTCGACGTGGTGCGCTCGATCACAGAGGAGGCGGCCGAGGATCCGGAGATCGCACGCAACGCCCCATACACCAAGCGGGTGCGCCGGCTCGACGAGGCGGGCGCGGCCAAGCGGCCGGTAGTGCGCTGGAGGGCGGAGGATCCCAACCCGGGAGATCCCACCAGCGCGGGCGACGCCTCGGGCGAGAGCTCCGGCGCGCTGTAGCGCGCCCTGCTGGGTAGATCGGCCGAGATGGACCCCGAGCGCAAGGCACGGCTGGACCGCTTCCAGGCCTGGGCCTTCGTGGCCGCGGCCGTGCTGGCGCTGCTGACGCTCCCCGTGGTGGGAATCGCCTTCAGCGCGGCGGCGATCGCGCTCGGCTACCGGGTGGGCGTGCCCGAGGTCCGCTGGGCGGGCGTGGTCACGCTGACGCTGTGCGCGGTGGTGCTGGCCTTCGGGCTGGGGTCCGGCGACGGCGGCGGGCTGATCGACTGAGGCGATGGCGGCACGCCAGCCGCTTGCTCTGCGAGACATCGGTGGGACCCTCCAGCGGTGACGCGCCGCCGCCTTCTCGCCTGCTTGGCCGCGGTCGTCGTAGTCTGCCTGTGCGCGGCTCCCGCGGACGCTGGCGTGGTCGCGCTGTCCTCCACACGCTGCGACGGGCCGGTCCAGTACGCCGGCGGCGGATGTCCTGCTTCGATCTGGACATTGAAGGACGACGGGACCGGGCTGCACCGCGTCACGGGAGGCACGGGCATGACCGACTATCAGGATCTCGACGAGTGGCCGTCGTGGTCACCGGACGGTCTTTCGGTGATCTTTCGCCGGCACTATCCCCTCCGCGACTCCAGCAACCAGAGCATCTGGGTGCAGTCCGTGCTGGGCGGGGAGGCCCGCCAGATTGGGCCCGAAGCGCCCAACTCCGCCGTGCGCGAGTACAAGGACCCCGTCTGGTCACCCGACGGGCGGTATGTCCTGTTCAGCTCCAGGACGGGCGATACGGTCCCCGACGCCCTCAGGTCCGAGGTCTATCTCATGGGGATGGACGGCTCGATCCGCCAGGTGACCCACGGCCCGCAGTCCTACTCCGAGCCCCGGTTCGCCCGCGATGGGCGTCGCATCCTCGCGTTGGCGACCGACTCGCAAGGCGGCGGGACGCTCACGTCCCTTGCCCTGGACGGCCGCGATGCCCGGCCGGTCTTCGTCGCCTCCACCGGCTTCGGGCTCAACGGCCGAAAGTCCTCTTACCTCGAGTATGCGGTTTCGCCCGACGGGCGATCGCTGGCTGTCAACGACCACGGCTCGGTCTACACCGTCGAGGCGAGCGGACAGGTCGTGCGCCCCTGTACCCGAGGTGCCGTGTACTTCCCGGTCGCCGAATCGCATACGCCGACGAACCCGAGCCACGAATGATCACCGCTGAGGGAGATACCTATCCTCAGCATCCGCTCGAGACGCTCAGCCTGACGGGCAGCGACGGCCGCCTTCAGACGCTGCTGGCCAAGCCGCCGGGGCGAGAGGGCGATTCCGAGCCGGACTGGCGCCGGACGGTCCCCCGCGCGCCCGTGCCCGACCTCACGCCTCCGGTGCTCGATGTCGCGGCCGGGACGTCGTCGTCGTCGGGCATCCGCCGTCGTCGACCGGGCTATCCGAAGGCCAAGCGCGACGAGATCCGGTTCCTGACCTTCGACACGAGCGGGGTCCGACGCGTGGATGCCTCGCTCGCCCAGGTCGTGCGGGGACGCAAGGCAAAGACGGGCTGTCGGCTCCTGGGCCCGCGCAGCCTTGGCCCTCGCCGCCCATGTCGTCGCACGAGGTACCGCACGGTCGCTTCGCCTCCCGTGCTCACCCGTACGCTCGGTCGGGTGGGTGCCGGCCGGTATCGCCTGACCATGCGCGCCCAAGACGTGAACGGGCGCCTTGGCAAGCCCAGGACGGTCCGCTTCTCCCTGGCGCCACGCCGGCGCACGCCGGGGCGCCGCTGACCCGCCCCTAGACTGGCCCGCCGTGCGCATCTTCAGCGGCATCCAGCCCACCGGGCGCAAGCATCTGGGCAACTACATCGGGGCCGTTCGCGGCTACCTGGAGGGCCAGGAGCGCGGCGACCCTGCGATCTACTGCATCGTTGACCTCCACGCCACGACGGTGTCCTACCACCCCGCCGCGCTGCGCCGCCAGGTCTACGACACCACGGCGATGTTGATGGCTGCCGGACTGGACCCCGATCGGTGCGTGCTCTTCCGCCAGTCCGACGTACGCGAGCACACCGAGCTCTCGTGGCTGCTGTCGTCGGTCACCGCCCACGGCGACCTGAACCGGATGACCCAGTTCAAGGACAAGTCGGCCCGCCAGCGCGAGCTGAGCTCAGCCGGCCTGTTCTTCTACCCGGTGCTGATGGCCGCCGACGTGCTGGTCTACCGGGCCCACGAGGTGCCGGTGGGCGACGATCAGCGCCAGCACGTCGAGCTGATGCGCGACATCGCCATCCGCTTCAACGCGGCCTACGGCGACGTGCTCGTGGTACCCGAGCATCGGATCCCCGGGATCGGCGCCCGGGTGATGGACCTCCAGGATCCCACGTCCAAGATGTCCACCTCGGCGGAGGAAGAGCGCGGCCGCATCCACGTGGACGACGAGGAGAAGGTGATCGTCAAGAAGATCAAGAGCGCGGTCACCGACTCCGGCAGCGAGGTGCGGCGCGGGCCCGACAAGCCCGGCCTCACCAACCTGATCGACATCCTGGCCGTGGTCCGCGGGGTGGAGCCGGGGGCGGTCGAGCGGGAGTTCGAGGGCCAGCAGTACGGCGCCTTCAAGGGGGCCGTTGCCGAGGCGGTCGCCGACTACCTGCGCCCCGTGCGTGAGCGCTACGCCGAGTTGCGGCCCGACGAGGACGGCCTCGAGCGGGCGCTGGACGGAGGTGCCGACCGGGCCCGCGAGCTGGCGGGGGCGACGATGGTCGACGTGCGCGCGGCCATGGGAGTAGGCCCGCCGGGCATCAAGTCGACCTAGCTTCTCCCGCGTAGACGGGCAGGGAGGCGAGGTCGATCCCGATCCGCGCCCGCAGGGTTCAGCGCCGGCGCTCCGACCCCGTCCCCACCCTCCCCTCCGATCCGCGCCCTAGGCTGTCGCCCCATGTCCGTCGCCTCGCTCGACCTCGACCTCGAGGTCTTCCAGGGTCCCTTCGACCTGCTGCTGACCCTCGTGCTGCGCGAGGAGGTCGACCTGCTCGAGGTCGAGCTGGTCGACGTGGTCGTCGCCTACGTCGACCACCTGGAGAGCAAGGGGGAGATCGACCTGGAGGCCGCCACCGAGTTCCTCGTCCTGATCGCCGCCCTGCTGGAGCTCAAGTCGCGGCTGATGCTGCCGGTCGAGGAGACCGACGGGCTGGAGCTCGAGCCCTCCGAGGCCGCCGACGAGCTGCTGGCCCGCATGCTCGAGTACCGCCGCTACCGCGAGGCGGCCACCTTCCTGCGCGAGCGGCTGGGGGCCGAGCAGGGCTTTCGCTACCGCTCGGCGCCTCTGCCCGCGCCGCTTCGGCGCGTGTCGGTCGAGGTCGCCGGGGCCGCATACGCGCCCGACCTGCTGGCCGAGGCCCTCGGCGGGCTGCTGCGCCTGCCGCCCAAGATCGACCTGCACCACATCGTTCGCCCGCGCGTGTCGCTGGAGCAGCGCCTGGCCCACGTGCGCACCCTGCTGGGGCACAACACGTCGTTCTCCTTCGACGACGCCGTCCAGGGCGCCGACCGCATGACCGAAGCGGTGACCCTGTTCGCCCTGCTCGAGCTGTTCAAGTCCGGAGAGGCCCGCTGGGACCAGGAAGAGTCCTTCGGCCCGATCACCATCACCCCCGGCCAAAACGCATGAACGAGCTGGCCCGTGTCACCGAAGCGCTGCTGTTCCTCTCCTCCGAGCCGGTCTCGCTGGAGCGGCTCGCCGACGCGACGGAGTCCGGCGAAGGCGAGGTGCTGGAGGCCCTGGCCCGCCTGCGTGAGCACTACGCCGACGGCTATCGCGGGGTGGTGCTGCGCGAGGTGGCCGGCGGCTTCACGCTGGCCACCGATCCCGTGGCCGAAAGGGCGGCCCGTCGCCTGCTCAGCCGGCCGCGCACCCCGCCGCTCACCCAGGCCCAGGCCGAGTGCCTGGCCATCGCCGCCTACCTGCAGCCGGTCTCGCGGCCTGAGATCGCCCGCATCCGCGGCGTGGCCTCGGAGTCGGCCACCGCCACCCTGCTGGAGAGGGGTCTGGTCGAGGAGTCCGGCCGCTCGCGCTTCGGCGCCGTGCTCTATCGCACCACCGAGCTGTTCCAGAAGCTCTTCGGCCTCGAGGCGCTCGACGCCCTCCCCGACGTCTCTCGCTTCGATCCCACGCCCGAGGACGAGCGCGACCTGCGCGAGCGCCTGCTCAAGGCCGGCGAGGCCCGCGCCGAGCCCGCGCCGCAGCAGCGGGCCTGAGACCCTCGCCCAGACTGTCATCCTCGGACTCATGAGCCGCCGAAGCCTGGTCCAGTTCGCCCTGGTGGCGGCCTTCTGGGGCGCTTCCTACCTGTTCATCAAGGTGGCGCTCCAGGACGTGTTCTCCCCGCCGATGATCGTCTTCGTACGCACGGCGCTGGCCTCGGTGGTCCTGATGCCCGTGGCTCTGCGCAGCGGCCGGGCCCGCGAGCTGCGGCCGCTCGCCGGTGCGATCTTCCTCCTGGCGGCGATGCAGGTGGCCGCGCCGTTCATGCTCATCTCTTACGGCGAGGAGCACATCCACTCCTCGTTGGCCGGGATCCTCGTGGCCATGGCGCCCGTGTTCACCTTCCTGCTCACGCTGGTCATCGGTCGCGACCAGCAGGTGCGCGGCGTCGGGTTCGCGGGGGTGGCCATGGGGATCGGCGGGGTGGTCCTGCTGCTGGGCCTGGACACGGGTGGTGACACCGCCGCACTGGCGGGCGGGCTGATGGTGGTCGCCGCCAGCCTGGGCTATGCGGTGGGCGCCTACTACCTGCGCCACGCCCTGCCCGGGCTCCCGCCCATCTTGATCGTGGCCGCGACCATGGGGGCCAGTGCGCTCATGGCCGCGCCCGTGGCCGCCCTGGACCTGCCCGGCGCCGCCCCCAGCCTGGAGGCCGTCGGCTCCCTGCTCGCCCTCGGGGTGCTCGGCACGGGGATCGCCTTCGTCTTCTTCTACGACCTGATCGTCACGATCGGCCCCGCGCGGGCGTCGCTGGTGGCCTACGTGGCGCCGGGCTTCGCCGTGGTCTATGGCGTCGCCCTGCTGGGCGAGGACTTCACGGCGGCCACCCTCGGGGGCCTGGTGGCGATCCTCCTGGGCTCGTTCCTGGCCGCCAACGAGCGCTGGCCGTGGCAGCGCCGGCCCGTGCCGGTGCCCGCCGCTCAGGCCGCCGCGGTCGACGCCGCGAGCTGACCGCACGCCGCATCGATGTCACGGCCCCGCGTCAGGCGCACCGTGGCGGGCACGCCGTTGTCGTGCAAGGCGCCGAGGAAGGCGTCGATGGCCTCCCGGCTCGACCCCGTCAGGCCCGAGTCGCCACCGGAGGAGCGCACCCCGGGCGCTGGCCGGGCGAGCACCGGAGGCTCGTTATAGGGGATCAGGTTGACCTTGAAGGCCTCGTGCGGCGTGAGCACCCGGGCCAGGGCCAGCGCCTGCTCGGGAGAGTCGTTCACCCCGGCCAGCATCAGGTACTCCACGTACACGCGCCGGCGACGATGCTCGTGCCAGCGCCGGCAGGCGTCGAGCACGTCGGTCAGCGGGTAGCGGTCGTTGACGGGCATCAGCTCCGAACGCAAGGCGTCATCGGGCGCGTGCAGTGACAGGGCCAGGCGGATCGTGGGACCGTCGCGCTCGGTCAGGCGCTCGATGCCCGGGATCCAGCCGACGGTGGAGATCGTGGTCGAGGAGGGGTGGATCCCGAGGCCGGGCAGTCGCTCGCAAGCGCCGAGGACGTTGTCGAGGTTGAGCAGCGGCTCACCCATGCCCATGAAGACGCAGTGGTCGACCTCCTCCTTGCGCCGAAAGTGGAGGGCCTGGTCGAGGATCTCCGAGGCAGTGAGGTTGCGGCCGAACTTCATGGTGCCGGTGGCGCAGAAGGTGCAGGTGAGCGGGCACCCCGACTGGCTGGACAGGCAGACCGAGCGTCGTCCACCCCGGGAAGGATTCGGCACGGATGCCGAATGCTTCGCACCGCGGGAAGGATTCGGCACGGATGCCGAATGCTTCGCACCCCTGTACCGCATGAGCACCGCCTCCAGCGGCCTTCCGTCGCCGGTGTGAAACAGCGCCTTCTCGGTCCCGTCGGAGGCCAGCGCCTCGCGCTGCACGGTCAGCGACGAAAGCGGCACGCGCTCCTCCAGCTGCGCGCGCAGGGCCACCGGCAGGCTGGTCATCTCCTCGTAGGAGCCGGCTCCACGCGCGGTCCACTCCCACACCTGCCCGGCGCGGAAGGAGGGCTGGCCAAGCTCGGCGAGCACGGAGTCCAGTAGCGCCAGGTCCACGCGGCCCAGTGTGGCAGTCCCACCCAGGCCGCTCTAGAGTGTCCCGCCGGTGGATGCGATCGAGCAGCTGGGCGCGGTTCCCGAGGCCCGCGGACACCAGATCGTCCAGGTCTTCGCCGACGCTTTCGCCGAGCTGATCGCCAACGATCCGGCCGGCCTGCGGCACAAGTTCCGCAAGATGGCGGCCGACCCGTTCGCCTTCTACCGCGGCAGCGCGTGCCTGTTCTACGCCGACGTGGCCGATCTGGAGGACCGGTTCGTGGACGACCGGACACGGCGGGTGTGGATCCAGGGCGACCTGCACGCCGAGAACTACGGCACCTACATGAGCTCGGACGGCGTACTCGT
>JBPCNQ010000001.1:0-7960 GCA_051001095.1 Thermoleophilaceae bacterium | reverse complement strand
CTTCCCCGGCAACCGCGGGCGACGCGATCGCCTCCACGGTGGCGACGGCAACGACACGATCAACGGCGGCCTGGGCCGCGACTACATCTCCGGAGGCACGGGCAACGACGTGTCCAACGGCGGTGGCGGCAACGACGTGATCTTCGCCAACCTCGGCCAGGACACGTCCAACGGTGGTGACGGAGACGACACCCTGTTCGCAGTGGCCCGCAAGGACGTGGCGTTCAAGGGCGACCCGAACGGCGACACGCTGAACGGCGGCAACGGCAACGACAAGATCCATGTCCGCGACGGTGAGCGGGACACGGTCACCTGTGGTGCCGGCGACGACACCGTCTTCGCCGACCAGTTCGACGTGATCGTCGGTGCCTCACAGACCGACGCCAACGGCCTGTGCGAGCACGTGGTCCGCAACGACACGCCCGAGAGCGACTCGCTCTCGCAGAAGTACGAGCAGTCCAAGGAGGACGCGAAGGAGAACGGCAAGACTTGATCTGAGTCAGGTAGCTGGTTGGCCAGTCGCTACTGGCCGGTCCGCAAGGTAGGAGAGGGGGCCGGCTCGGCGGGCCCCCCGTCGTCGTAGGTGCGCACCACCCACCTTCCTCGCAGCTGAAGTCTCCTTTCTCCCGAGCAATCCACCGCCGCCCGGGTGCAGCCCGTGCGCCGCCAATAGGGTGGCGGCGTGCCCCGCCCGCCCACCGACGACCGCAAGGACGCCACCGGAGTCCCGACATGGCTGCGTTCGGGCGCCGACATCGCCTGGCGCGCGCTCGTGGTGGCCGCCGCCGTGCTCGCCGCGACGTACGCGCTGGCGTATCTCGCGGTTGTCGCCCTGCCGATCATCGTCGCGCTCCTGCTGTCCACGCTGCTGCTCCCTCCCGCCCAGGCGCTGTGCCGCCGCGGATTCCCCGCCGCCGCCGGGGCCGCGACCGTCATGGTCGGCGCCCTGCTCGTCATGGTCGGGCTCTTCACCCTGATCGCCCCGGCCATCATCGACCAGATCGGCCAATTCGGAACGTCGCTGCAGGACGGTCTGCGGACGGCCGCCGACGTCCTCACCCGGTCGCCCTTCAACCTCAGTCCCGATGACATCGACATGCGCATCAAGGAGGCCACAGGCCGTCTGGGCGAGAGCAGCGGGGCGATCGGCGGGGGTGCGCTCCGCGGGGCTGTGCTGCTCGGCGAGGTGGTGACGGGGCTGATCCTTACCGTGTTGCTGCTCTTCTTCTTCCTCAAGGACGGCGAGCAGATCTGGGCCTGGGTGGTCGGCCTCTTCGGGGCCGGGCAGCGACACCACGTGCAAGAGATCGGGCGCCGCTCCTACACCGCGCTCTCGGGCTATGTCCGTGGCGTCGCGCTCATCGGCGTCGCCGACGCGGTGCTCATCGGTATCGGCCTGTTGATCCTCGGCGTTCCGCTGGTGGTCCCGCTCATGGTGCTCACCTTCCTCGGTGCGTTCCTCCCGGTAGTCGGGGCCTTCGCGGCCGGACTGGCGGCGGTGCTGATCGCGCTCGTGGCCAAGGGGCCGGTCGTTGCCCTCATCGTCGTCGGGATCATCGTCCTCGTGCAGCAGTTGGAGGGCCACATCTTCTACCCGCTGATCATGGGCCGGACGGTCAAGCTCCATCCCGTCGCGATCATCCTGGCGCTGGCCACCGGCGGCATCGTGGCCGGCGTCCTCGGCATCTTTCTGGCCGTTCCCGTCGCCAGCGTCGCCTCCATCGTGCTCGGCTATGCCCGCGGAGCCCACCCGCCACAGGCGCCCGCTGTGGGTGGCGCTTGAGCACCGACCCAAAAGACCCGCCGGCGGGACCCTCGTCGTTGCGGTACCTTCGCCTGCGTGAGCGCTGACCTGTTGAAGGACCGTCGCATCGCCCCTTCGATCCTCGCGGCCGACTTCGCCCGCCTGGGTGAGGAGGTGGGCGCCGTCCTCGATGCGGGCGCGCGGGTCATCCACGTCGACGTGATGGACGGCCATTTCGTGCCGCCCATCTCCATCGGCGACTCGGTGACCGCCGCGATCGAGGAACAGGTGCACGCGGCGGGCGGCTGGGTGGACGTGCACCTGATGGTCGAGGCCCCCGAGCGCCACGTGGCCGCCTTCGCCGAGGCCGGCGCCGACTCCATCGCGGTGCACATCGAGGCCACGCCGCACATCCACCACGCCCTCAAGGCCGTGCGCGAAGCCGGATGCCAAGCGGGGCTGGCGCTGAACCCGGGCACCCCGGTCAACGTGGTCGACCCGCTCCACGGCACCTTCGACTTCCTGCTCTGCATGACGGTGAACCCCGGCTGGGGCGGCCAGAAGTGGATCCCCGGATCGGAGAAGCGGGTCGCTGCGCTCCGCTCCATCCTGGCCGCCGACGTGCCGATCGAGGTCGACGGTGGCGTGGATGCCGACACGGCCGGTCCGGCCGCCGCCGCCGGCGCAGGGCTGTTCGTGGCGGGATCGTCGGTCTTTGGCAAGGGAGACCCGGCGGCCGCGTACGAGGCGGTGGCGGCCGCGGCCCAGGCCGTCTGAGTGCAGCAGCTGCTGGCCTGCCCGGTGTGCGGGGCGGGGCTGGCGCGGCGGACCGATGCCATGCGCTGCGGGCACGGTCACTCGTTCGACATCGCGAGGCAGGGCTACGTGAACCTCCTGGCCCGCGACGCCCCCGCGGGCCTCGGGGACACGGCGGAGATGTTGGCGGCGCGGGCGGCCTTTCTCGACGCCGGCCACTTCGATTCGCTGATCGAAGCCGTGGCCGAGGCGGCGCAGGAAGCAGCCGGCGATGGGCCGGGTGCGGTGGTCGACATCGGAGCCGGTACCGGCCACTACCTGGCGGCCACCCTCGACCGCATGCCCGGGCGCCAGGGGCTGGCCCTGGACGCCTCCCGCCACGCGGCCCGGCGGGCGGCACGCGCCCATCCCCGCGCCGGCGCCGCGGTGTGCGACGTCTGGCGCGCGATCTGTGTCTGCGACGGCGCCGCCCGCGTCGTGATCGACGTCTTCGCGCCGCGAAACGGTGAGGAGATCGCGCGCGTGCTGGCGCCGGGGGGAACGCTGATCGTGGTCACGCCCACCCAGCGCCACCTGGCCGAGCTGCGAGAGCCGCTGGCGATGCTCGCGGTGGACGAGCGCAAGGAGGAGCGCTTAAACGCCTCCCTGGCGCCGCAGCTGTGCGGGGTGCAACGCGACGAGGTCGAGGCCCGGCTGACCCTGGACCGGCGCGCGCTGGGTCAGCTGGTCGCGATGGGACCGTCGGCGTACCACACCGACTCCGCCGATCTGGCCGAACGGATCTCTGCCCAGCCCGAATCGGTGTACGCCACCGCCTCGGTGACCCTCACGCGGTGGCGGCTCGCGCCCTGACGGTCATCTAGCGCTTGCGCTTCTTCTTCTTGCGCGATGAGCGCAGCTGCGCGGGCTTCTCGCTCGCGTTGTGCTCCCCGGCGGGCGGCGGTGGCGGCGGCGGCGGCAGATCTGTCTCGGGACCGCTCTTCGAGGCGCCCAGGCTACGGATCTCGGCGGCCGTCGGCCACGGGATCCGCTCCACCGCGCTCCACGCCGGCCCGCGGCCGTTGGGCCAGCGGTCGAGGAAGAGCACGCCGAGAGCCACGATCCAGAACAGCTGGATGAAGCTGCCGCCACCGGGGAGGAGCGGGATGACCAGCAGCGCCCCGGCGATGATCCCCAGGATTCCCATGAAGCGGCTGAGCAGCCCGGCGCGCATGGCGTTCACGCTCACCAGCACGTAGGACAGCGCCAGGCACAGCGTGCCCACCGACGCGACGATCCCGCTGGCGGCATCTCGGCCGTCGATCAGGTCCTTGGCCCGCGCGTTGGTCTGGTGGCCCTGGGAGACGAACTCGTTCGCGATGTCGCCCAGGTCCAGTTGGGTGAGCACGGCGCCCACCATCAGGAGCACCGGGGCCAGCGCCATCAGCGGCCAGAGGAACTTGAGCCCCTCGGGGCGGCGCGCCATAACGCCGCGGACGAGGTAGAAGAGGGCGCCGATCAGCAGGAACACCGACAGGGCCTGGGCGACCAGGCTGAGCAGGAGCTCGCCCTGATTCTCGTGAATGCGGACCAGGCCGTCTCGCTCGTTGCCCCCGCCCCCACCCACGAAGGCCAGCTGGATGACCAGGGAGACGAGGGTGAAGGCGCCGCAGCCAAACGCCGCCGCGGCCGCCTTGGGCCCGTTCCGGGCCTCCCACTGCAACTGCTCCGAGGGCTTCACCTGGGCGGCGGCTCTGGGCCCCGGGGTGTACGCGGGGGGTAGTACTCGTGGTCCTCGGGCTCCACGATCTTCGAGATCCGCTCGCCCACGGCCAGCACCAGGTTCAGCGCGGGTGCGGCGATCCGGATCACGGTCTCCACGCGCTCGCGCTTGCGCAGCTGGTCGGGGGTCAGCGGGGCCACGTCGAAGACACTAGTAACTCGTGGCCGGCGGCCCGGGTCCCTAGACTGGATCGCATGTCTTCAGAAGACCCATTCGGTGGCTTGTTCGGCGACCCCGAGGAGATGCGCAAGCGCATGGCTGAGCTCGCGGAGCAGATGCAGGGCGCGCAGAAGGTGGCGTGGGCCGACAACGCCATCAAGCTGGCGGCCGACATGACGGTGGCCGGGGTCGGGCGCCTGAACCTCCAGGGCAATGCCGAGCAGCAGGCCGAGGAGCTGCGCACCGCCATGACGCGCCTGTTCCCGGAGGCCGTCGCTCTGGTGCGCGAGGCCCGCGAGGGCTTCGGCGCCTAGCTCCATTGGCTGCGCCACAGCGCACGGATTCGCCCTTCGAGTCCGACGGCGAGGAGTGCGCCGCGTGGCTGTACCTGCCCGAGAACGACGGGCCGCACCCGTGCGTGGTCATGGCCCACGGGTTCAGCGCGGTGCGCGAGCAGCGGCTGGACGCCTACGCCGAGCGCTTCGCCGCGGCGGGCCTGGCCGTGCTGGTGTTCGACTACCGCCACTTCGGGTCAAGCGCGGGTGAGCCGCGCCAGCTGCTGGACATCGCGCGCCAGCTCGACGACTGGCGCGCGGCGGTCTCGCACGCGCGCAACCTCCCGCTCATCGACGCGCGCCGCGTGGCCGTGTGGGGCTCTTCGTTCAGCGGCGGCCACGTGGTCGCGATCGCCGCCGAGGATCCCGCGGTGGCCGCCTTGGTCTCGCAGGCTCCCTTCACCACCGGCATCGCCGCGATCGCCGCGGGCGGCGGGGGCCAGGCGGCGAAGCTGGGGGCGGCCGGCCTGCGCGACGGCCTAAACGCCGTTCTGGGCCGCCGTCCGTACTACCTGCCCGCCGCGGGCCCGCCCGGGTCGGTGGCCGTCATGACCACCCCCGACGCCGAGCCCGGCTTCCGTGCGCTCGACCCGCCTGGAGGGAGCACGTGGGTGAACCGGGTGGCCGGGCGAATAGCGCTGACGGTGGGGCTGTACCGCCCCTACGCGAAGTTCGCCAAGCTGCGCCAGCCGGTGCTCGTCGTGGTCTGCGAGCGCGACCTCACCACCCCTCCCGGCCCGGCCGTCAAGGCGGCGAAGAGGTCGCCGAACGCAGAGTTGATCCGCTACCCGATCTCGCACTTCGACATCTACGTAGACCCGCAGTTCGAGCGCACGGTGACCGACCAGACGGAGTTCCTGGTACGCAACCTGATCGGGGCTCCGACGCCTGCGCCGGCATCCGTGACTTCCTAGGCCGGCTCGACCGCCCCATCGCGCTCGCGGGACAGCTTCTCGGCCTCCCGGTCCTCGCGCCCGCGGCGGATGATCTCCTTGAAGGAGCGCACGCGGAAGATCAGGAACAGGGCGGCGAAGCCGACCCCGAAGGTGAAGGCTGCGAGGGCGATCTGCTGCCCCACCGAGTAGGCGGCCACCGTGGCGCCCGAGGCGGTGCCCGCGAACACCTTGACCAGCAGCGCCTGGGCCACGCCGGCCCCCTGCGGCGTGAACGGCACCGCCGCCGCCACCGCGTTCACGCCCAGCACCAGCAGCACGTTGCCCACCGAGCCGCCCACGTTGAACGCCTCGAGCATGAACCAGAAGGCGGTGAAGCGAAACAGCCAGCCTGTGAACTGGACGGCGAAGACCTCCCGCAGGTAGCGGTCGCGGTCGTAGAGGATCGTCAGCCCCTGGCGCAGCCGCGCCCAGAACGCCTTGACCCGCGTGGAGAGCAGCGCAAAGCCCACCAGCGAGGCCACTCCCAGCGCGGTGAGCACGAACAGCGTGAAACGTGGATGGGAGGCCAGATAGGAGAGGTCGAAGGCGTTGAGCTTGGCGAAGTCCGGCGGCTTGGGAAACACGCCCTGGGTGAAGGCGAAGCCCAGGATGAAGACCCCCATCACCAGGTCGAACACGGCCTCGACGGCGAAGGAGGCGCCCACCGCCGGATAGCTGGCGCGGGGCACCGAGGTCTTGGTCAGGAACAGCCGGACGACGTCGCCGCCGCGCGCGGGAATCACGGAGTTGAAGCCGTAGCCCGCAAAGTAGGCGCCCCAAATCTCGCGGAAGCGGAAGGTCTCGGCGGGGTAGGCGGCCCGCAGGATGTGAAACGACGCGCGGGCGCGGAAGCTCAGGTAGACGGCAAAGCAGAGCAGGGCGATCGCCAGCGCGCCGAAGTGGACCTGGGCCAGGTTCGAGAAGAAGGAGTCGACCGCGTCGAAGAACGAGCGAAACGACTCCCCGACGGCGGCGATCGGCGGCACGGCGCCAAGGGTACGAGGGATGCGGCACAGCGTGGAGCGGCCACGATCGCCGGGCGGCGGGCGCACTCGGTCGCGTGTCCCGCCCGGCTAGCGTGGGGTCGATGCCCGACGAGTTCACCGAGGGGCACTACGTGCTCGGCATAGAGGGGCTGGCGCTGCTGCGAGCGGGGGCGACACGGCGGCGGGCCGGCGTCGAGTGCCGGACCCGGGAGCTCGCCGCGGTGGCCGCGCACCTGGACCACGAGCCCTACTCGGCTGCGCGCATGCTTCCCGCGCAGGACCCCGCTGCCGGCTACGCCGGCTGGGCCGAGAGCTACGACCAGCCGGGCAACGACACGATCGCCATCGAGGAGCCGGTCGTGCGGGGCCTGCTGGACGACGTGCCGGCGGGCCCGGTGCTCGACGCCGCATGCGGCACCGGCCGCCACGCCGCCTACCTGCTGGAGGGAGGGCGGGAGGTGGTGGGCGTCGACTCCAGCCCGGAGATGCTGGAGCGGGCCCGCGCCCGCGTCCCGCGCGCCGACCTGCGCGAAGGCTCACTCGAGTCGCTTCCCCTGGCCGATGCGTCGGTTGGCGCTGTCGTGTGCGCCCTCGCGCTGAGCCACCTGCCCGAGATCGGGTCCGCCGTGGCCGAGCTCTCGCGCGTGCTGGCCGTGGGCGGGCGGCTGGTCATCTCTGACCCGCACCCGTTCGCGACCGCCGTGCTGGGCTGGCGGGCGGTCTACGTGGCCGCCGACGGCACCAGGACCATGATCCCCGAGTACCCGCACATGCCCGGCGAGTACGTGCGTGCCTTCGGCGAAGCCCGCCTGACCGTGCGCCGGTGCCTGGAGCCGGCGCTGAGCGCCGAGCAGGCCCGGGGTCGTGCCAAGGCCGGCCACGAGGACGCGTTCGCGCAGGCCCTGACCGGTGTCCCCGCGGTGATCGTGTGGGAGGCCGAGAAGGCCCAGCCTGGCCTACCGTTGTGAGCGTGGACAGGCCAGCGCGCTCCGGCTCCGAGCCGCCCCCGCCCGCGCGCCACGACGGCTTCGAGTCAGACGAGGCCGTTCGCCGGCGGCGGCTGCGCGAGCAGGGCCGCCGTCCACTCGCCGACAACCTCGCCGAGGGCATCGCATTGAGTGAGTTCCTCGCGAGCTTCACCGGCGCCGCTCGCCGCGTCCGATGACACCGCTGCGCCTGCGCGAGCTGATCGAGCGACTCGCCGCGGCCGACGTCGACTACGTGGTGGTGGGAGGGCTCGCGGTCAACGCCTGGGGGTATCTGCGTGGAACTCGCGACCTCGA